>NZ_JBFABB010000009.1:0-102547 GCF_040640035.1 Micromonospora sp. NPDC023633
CCGCACGGCATCGCGCAGCCGGTCATGAACCCGGTCCCAGGTGCCGTCAGCACTCCAGCACCGAAACCACCGGTAGGCCACGTCCCACGGCACCAGATCGTGAGGCACATGCCGCCACGCCGCACCAGTGCGCAGCACGTACAGGATCGTGTCGATGACCAACCGACGCGGATAGCGCAACGGCCGACCACCCCGACGTGGATCCCGCACCGGCAGCAGCGGTTCGATCACCGCCCACTGCCCGTCAGTCAGTGACGACTCGTACACCGGTTTACAGACACAGCGACACAGAAGTGATCTTCGCTGACACAGTCAGCGAAGGTCACGTCCAGGTATCACAACACTCTCTAAGGCTGGTTTCAGCTGCGGATGAAGCACTCGAGCGCCTCGGCGGACCCCCACCGCCCGTCGATCTCCCCGCAGCGGCGGGCCCGGCAGCATGCCGGGCCCGCCGTTGTCGGCTTCAGGCGCTCGCCGCGACGAGGGTGAGGCGGTCGTCCAGGCCCGCGGTGATCGGCGCGGTGTCCCGCGACACCAGGAACTCCGGCCGCGTCGGGGCTGCCGGGGCGTTGTCGACCCGGTTGTACGTGATGAGCAGCAACGCGCGTCGGTCGGGCGACTCGTTGTTGGACGACGAGTGCACGATGCTGGGGTGAAACGCGTTGATCGTCCCGGCGGGACCGGTCATGCGCAGGCCGCCCTTGGCCGCCATCAGCTCGGCTGCGCGCTCGTCGCTCACCGTGTAGGTCAGCGTCGTCGACACGTGTTCACGCCAGTGCTTGCCCCGTTGCGCCTCCGCCCGGGGCAGATCGTAGATGCCGTCGTCGTGCGAGCCTGGCACGACCAGCAGCGGCCCGTTGGCGTCGTGCACGTCGTCCAGCGAGATGGCGATGTTCACGGCGTCGGGCCGGGGCATGCCGTCCTCGAGGTGCCAGAACGAGAAGTCCTGGTGCCACGGCCAGGCCGCCCCCTCTTCCGCCTGCTTGAGGTTGACCTTGAACTGGTAGACGTACACCTTGCCGCCGACCAGCGCCTCGGCCAGGCGCACCAACTCCGGCATCCGCACCAGAGCCGCGCACAGGTCGTCGAATGCGTGGCACCCGTGGACCGCGCGCACCGTGGCGCCGTCGTCCTCGTGGACGACCTCGGGTCGCGTTGACGCGCACAGCTCGTCGATGCGGTCGCGGACAGCCGAGACGGAGGCGGCAGCCAGCCGCGCTGCCGGCGAGCACCAGCCATGCTCGTCGTAGCGGGAGCGCAGCGTGGCAAGGTCGGTCGGGGAGAACATCATCTCTTTGCGACTCCGCTGGGCGTGAGGGACGGTCATCGGTGGGACGGGGAGGCCGGTCGGCCACCGTGATCGCGCACGAGCGCCAGCCGGTCGACCTTCCCGCTCGGCGTACGGGGGAACTCCGCCGGGAGGTGGACGAACCGCGACGGCAGCATGTAGTCGGGCACCCGGGCCGTGATCGCCCGACGCAGCGTGTCGGGGTGGATCTGCTCGCCCGAGGCGGTGCGGTAGAAGGCGGTGAGGCGGGTGTCGCCCACCCCGAGGGTCTCTGCGGTCACGATCGCCCCGACGACGCCGGGCGCTTGGCGTACCACGGCCTCGACCTCGCCCAACTCGACGCGATAACCGCGGATCTTCACCATGCCGTCGCGCCGGCCCAGGAACTCGATCCGCCCGTCGTGAAGGAACCGGGCGATGTCGCCGGTCCGGTACAGCCGCCCGATTCCGGGCAGTGGGCTGTCGACGAAGCGTTCCCGAGTCAGCTCGGGCTTGCGCCAGTAGCCGTCGGCCAGCGGCAGCCCGGAGACGCACAACTCGCCGGCGACACCGACGGGCTGGGGTCGCAGCCGGTCGTCGAGGATGGTTACGCGGGCGCTGTTGATCGGGTAGCCGATGGCCGGCAGCAGTGGCCACGTGGCCGGATCGCCGTCGATCCGCAGTGATGTCACGCTGTGGGTCTCGCTCGGGCCGTACTGGTTGAACAGCGTCGCGTCGACGAGTGCGGCGAAGAACTGCCGAATGGCCGGTGTGACGTGGATCTGCTCGCCGGCGCAGACGAACTCCCGAAGGGGCGGCGGCTCCAGCCCGAGTGCGGTCACGTACTGGGCGATGCTCTGCAACGCCGCGAACGGCAGAAACATACGCCGTACGGTGTGCTTCCCGATCACCGCCAGCAGCAGGTCGTAGTCGGCCCGCTCCTCGGCGTCGACGAGCACCAGCGTGCCGCCCGTCGACCAGGTGCTGAAGATCTCCAGGAACGACGCGTCGAAGCTGAGCGCCGAGTACTGCAGGGTCCGGTCGCCGGGGCCACAGGCGGAGTCACCGCATTGCCAGGCGACCAGCCCGGCCAGCGGGCCGTGTGGCATCGCCACGCCCTTGGGTAGGCCGGTGGAGCCGGAGGTGTAGATCAGGTAGGCGAGGTCGGCCTCGGTCGCGGCGGGCAGCGCGGACTCGGCTCCGTCCGGCAGGTCGTACCATCGATCCGGTTCGAGGACGGTGACGCCGTCGGGTATCGGCACCGCGTCGGCCAGCCACGGCTGGGCGAGCAGGCATGCCACGTCGCTGTCGCCCAGCATGTACGCCAGGCGCTCGCCCGGATAGGTCGGGTCCAGGGGCACGTAGGCGGCGCCCGACTTGAGCACCGCCAGCACCGCGATGACCATGTCGATGGACCGCTCCAGGAGAATCCCGATCGGTCGCACCGGTTTCCCGTCGCGCTGCTGATGCAGCACCTGGGCCAGCCGGTCGGCGGCGTCGCCCACCTCGGCGTAGGTGACCTGCCGGTCTCGCCAGATCGCGGCGATCGCGTCGGGGGTGCGTTGCCGCTGCGCCTCGAACGCCTCGTGTGCCAGCGCTGGCCGGGTGGTGGGCGCCGGGGCCTGTGCGAACACCCGCGTGACGAGGTCGAACTCGTCAGGGGCCAGCAGGTCGAGGTCGCCGACCAACTGACTCGGCTGGGTGAGCGCGCTCGCCAGCAGCGTCCGGAACCGGTCGACCAGGCGCTGCGCGGTCGCCGGACGGTAGAGTTCGGTGGAATAGTCGAGCATGCCCAGCATCGGGCCGTCGGATCCACTCAGCCGTAGCAGCAGGTCGAACTTGCTCGTGCCGGTGTGTACCTCCAGCGGCTCGACCCGCAGACCCGGCAGCCGCAGCTGGGTCGACTCGCCGTCGTCTATCCCGATGACCGTCTGGAACAGTGGGAAGCGATCCGGTTCGCCGGCGGTGACGGTCTGGCGGACGATCGTCGTGAGCGGTACGCCGCAATGCCGTTGCGCCGCCAGGCACTCCTGCTTGACCGCCGCCACCAGCTCGGCGAACGACATCTCCGGCGTCACCGTGAGCCGCAGCGGCATCAGATCTGCCAGGCAGCCCACGACCCGGTCCAGTTCGGCGGCACCGCGACGGGCCACCGGCGTGCCGATGACCAGGTCCTGCTGCCCGCCGTGGCGGTGCAGCAGGGCGGCGTACGCGGCCGTCAGCACGGTGAACGCGGTGGTGCGCCCGGCGCGCGCGACGGCCCGTACGGCCTGCGTGGTCGCGGCGTCGAGTACGAACTCGACCCGACCCCCTGCGTGTCCGAGCTCGGCTGGGCGCCGCCGGTCGGCCGGGATCGTCGTGAACTGTGGCGGCGACTGCAGCCGGTCGCGCCAGTAGGCCACGGCTGCGGCGTCGACTTCCTGCGCCCGCTGGCGCTGTGCGTACTCACCCATAGTCAGCGCGGGCGCCGGCGGCAGCGTCGGGTTGGCGTACCAGCGGGCGATGTCGTCGGCCATGACCTGAAGCGACCAACCGTCCATGGCGATGTGGTGCATCAGGACGGCGAGCACATGGTCCTCGCGTCCGAGCCGGAGCAGAAAGGCCCGCATCGGGGTCTGGTCCAAGTCGAGATCGAGCTCAGCCAGCTCACGCAGCCGCCGGTCGACCGCCTCCGGCGGACAGTCTTCGCTCTCGAGCGCCGCTGCCGAGTCCTCGACGATCTGAGTCGGCTGCCCCTCGTGCAGCCTGTACCGGGTGCGCAACCCCGGGTGTGCGGATGTCAGGCGGTCGATCGCCAGTGCGAGCGCGCCGGTGTCGAGCGGGCCGTGGATGCGGTGCGTCCACAGCACGGTGTAGCGAGACCTGCTCTCCGCGAAGGCGTCGCTGAGCCAGATCGCCTCCTGCTCGTGGGTCATGGGGTAGACGGTCAACGCGTGCTCCGGGTTCGGGTCGTCGGGGTACGGGCCGCGTTCGCCAGCGCATCGCGGTCGAGCTTGCCGTTGGGGGTCAGTGGGAACCGGTCCAGGGCCCGCACGATCGTCGGGACGAGCGACCGGGGCAGCCGGTTCAGCAGGTCGCGGCGCAACGCCGCAGGCCCGCCCGGATCGTCGCCGGGCACGTAGAACAGCGCCAGGGCCTGGTCGACGACGGTCACCGTGCAGTCCCGTACGCCAGGTGACTGTCGGGCCGCCGCCTCGACCTCCGCGGGTTCGATGCGATGGCCGCCGACCTTCATCTGGCGGTCGCGCCGGCCCCGGAAGCGCAGTAGGCCGTCCGGATCGATCAGGCCGTAGTCGCCGGTGCGGTACGCCCGCACCATTTCGCCGCTGATCTCGACCGGCGCGAACGCGCGGGCGGTCAGCTCCGGCTCGCCCAGGTAGCAGGTGGCCAGGCCGTCGCCTGCGACACAGATCTCGCCGGTTTCCCCGGGCGGGCAGATCCGGCCCTGCCCGTCGAGCACCAGCACGGTCGTCGCCGGGACGGGGGAGCCGAGAGGGATGTCCGCGCCGTCGGCGCAGTCTTCGAGCCGGACCCGGTGGGTGGTGGTGTGCATGCAGCTCTCGGTCGGGCCGTATCCGTTGAGCAGCACGGTCCGCGGGTGGCGGCGCAGGAACCGGGCTGCGTGCGGCGCGGGCAGGCGTTCCCCGCCCACCAGCACCGTCCCCAGCCCGGCGAAGCTGTCGAGGTCTTCGTCGACGAAGAGCGCGAACAGTGAGGTCGTCAGGCGCAGCGTGGTCGCGCCGTGCTGGTCGACCATCCGGCGCAGTTTCCCGGGGGTGAGGTAGTCGCCGTCGACGAGCAGCGACGTGCCGCCGGTCATCAGCTGGCCGAGCAACTCGTAGCTGTACATGTCCCACCACGGCGGCGCCCCCTGCGGCATCGCGTAGCCGGGGCCGAAACCTGGCGGCGGGGTGGTACGGAACATCCGCGTCATCGCCCGGTGCGGCAGCACCACGCCCTTGGGCCGGCCGGTGGTGCCCGAGGTGAAGACGACCGTCGCCGCCGCCTCCGCGTCGATCGCCGTCTCGGGCGCGGCGGGCGGGCGTGCCGTGCTGCCCGGCCCGGCAGGACCGATCGCCGTCAGCGGCAGGACCGTGCGGCCGCCCCAGTCCTGACCCGGATCGGTGGTGAGCACCAGGGCAGCCCCGACAAGGTCGGTGATGGCGAGCCGGCGCGGCGTCGGCCACCGCGGGTCGATGGTCGTGTACGCCGCGCCGCACCACAGTACGCCGAGTTGGGCGGCGACCAACTCCGGGCAGCGGTGTGCGCAGAGCGGCACGATCGCACCCGCACCGATCCCGCTTGCGCTGAGGCGTGCGGCCACGGCGAGCGCGCGCCGGTGCAGGTCGGCGTACTCGACCGGTGACCCCTGGTGCACGAGGGCGGTGGCGTGCGGAAACCGCTCGGCCGTCCGGGCGACCGCCTGGTGGACCAGGGTCTGCCCTGCACCGTCAGCCGGCGGCACCGGCAGACCTCGCCGACACGAGGGCGATGAAGTCGCCGAACACGTCGTTGTCCAGCAGGTCGACCGGGGTCAGAGCGACTCCGGTCCCACTCTCGATCCGTGCGCAGATCCGCAGCGCCTGCAGCGACGTGCCGTCGTGGTCGTAGAAGCTGTCCGCGGGATCGACCTCGTCCAGGTCGAGGACGTCGGCGATGACGTCCGCGACGATCTGCGCGGTGGACCGCGTCACTGGGCAGCCTCCGCGCTGATCGCTGACGCGAGCGCGACGACCGTACGGTTGCGCAGGATCAGCCGCATCGGCAGGCGACTGCCGACGCGGTCGGTGAGTTCGACCATCACCTGCACAGCGGTCAGCGAGTTGCCTCCGGCGACCTCGAAGAAGGGGTCCTCGTCGCCGAAGTCGGCGTGGCCCAGCACCTTCTCCCACACCGCACGCACCTCGTCGACGAGGTGCTGCGGCGGATTCTGGGTGGCATTGGACATCGTCACTCCGTTTCTCCACAGGCCGATGGTCAGTCGCGACGGGCGGCGCTGTCGAGGCGCTCCGTCAGCGCGGCGGCGAGCGCCGCGACGGTCGGGTACTTGAACAGGTCGGTGACCGGCACCTCGACCGCGAATTCCCGTCGGATCTCGCGGTGCACCTGGATGAGCGTCATCGAGCTGGCGCCCAGCGCGAACAGGGGCACGTCGCGCGGCAGGCGCTCGGGCGCGGCGCCGAGCGCTCCTGCCCAAAGGTCGGTGAGTTTCCGCTCGACCACGCCGCGCGGCTGTGCGTCGGCGGCGACCGGGAGACCCACCTCCGGCACGGGCAGGCGGCGGGGATCCGCCTTGCCGGTGTTCCCGGTCGGGATCCGGTCGATCCCGACCAGGTAGGCGGGAACCAGTTCGGCGGGCAGCTCCCCGGCGAGGTGCGCGCGGAGCCGCGCCGTGTCGAGACCGTCGAGGGTGACCGCGTACGCCACGAGCGCGTCGGGCCGTCGGGGATGGACCGCGACGAGGGCGTCGACGATGCCGGGAAACCTCAGCACGATCCGCCGAACACCCTCCAGCTCGACGCGCAGTCCGCGGACCTTGACCTGGCCGTCCTCACGGCCCAGGTAGGCGATGTTGCCGTCACCGCACAACCGAGCCAGGTCGCCGGTGCGGTACAGGCGGCCTCCGCCCTGGCGGCTGACGGTATCGGGCACGAACACCTTTGCGGTCAGCTCGTCGCGGTTGACGTAGCCCAGTGCCAGTCCGACGCCCCCGACGTGGAGTTCGCCAGGGAACCCCGGCGGCAGTAGCTGTCCGCCCTGGCCGAGGACGTAGGTCCGCGCCCCGGCCACAGGCCGACCGATGGGCAGGTCCGCGTCGGGCTCCAGCGGCCCGTCGGCGAGGACGTGGAATGTCGCATCGATGGTGGCTTCGCTCGGCCCGTAGAGATTCACCACGCGGGCGCGGGTGGCGGCGGCCGCCGCGGCAGCCGTCTCATGGGTCAGCCGCTCCCCGCCGCAGAAGATCCACCGCAGGCGTGGACAGTCCCAGTCGGAGCGTTCCGCGAGCATCGCGTTGAGCAGGGTCGGCACGAACTGCGCCACGCTCACGTCGTGGGTGCGTAGCTCGGTGTGCATCAGGGCCGGGTCGCGGTGGGCGTGGGCAGGAGCGACGACGACAGCAGCGCCGATGACCAGCGGAGTCAGGTATTCCCAGACAGAGGCGTCGAACACCGGTGAGGTCTTGAAGTAGAACCGGTCGGTGCGGTCGAGGCCGAACTCGTGCTGCTTGAAACGCAGGTGGTTGAGGATGGCGTGGTGCGGGATGACCGCCGTCTTCGGTAGGCCCGTGGTACCCGAGGTGGTGATCAGGTACGCCGGAGCGGCGGGGTCGGCGGCAACGTGGGTGACCGGCGCCCCCGACCCGGCTGGCGGAGGCGCCTGCGCTGCGACGATCACCGGCAGCCCGGCCGGGGCGTCGGCGGTCGCCGTGACGACCGCGGCGCCGGCCGCTGCGTCGCTCAGCACGAAGGAGCGTCGACCGGCCGGTTGTTCCATGTCCACGGGTAGGAAGGCGTGGCCGCACCGCAGGACCGCGAGCGCGGCTGCGACGAACGCCGCCGAGCGCGTCATGCACAGCGCCACCACCGAAGCGGGCGGTAGGGACAGCACGCCGATCTCTGCGGCCAGGTGGCCGGACCACCGGTCCAGGTCGGCGTAGCTCACGGTGTGATCGCCGGCGATGAGCGCGAGCGCGTCGGGCCGGTCGTCGGCGCAGGCACGGAACGCCTCGATGACGCCGGGGCCTTCGTGGGCCGGCGGGCCCACGGACCAGTCGGTGAGGATGCGCTCCTGGGTTTCGGGGTCGGCCAGCTGCACCGCGAGCGGGCTGCCGGCGTCGGTGAGGAGCTGGGCCAGCACCGTCTCGAACCCGCGGGCGATGGCGTCGGCCTCGGCGGCGTGGAACAGGTTCGTGCAGTAGTCGAGCCGCCCGGTGAGCGCTCCGTCGCGCATGTTGATGGACAACAACAGCTCGGCCTTGCTGCCCCGGGTGGCGAACTCGACCGGCTCGCTGACGACGCCGGGCAGGGTGAGGAGGGGGAAGGACGCGTCGTTGAAGGAGAGCACCGCCGGCAGCGGAGGACGACCCGGCTGGATCAGGCGTCCGCCCGACCGTGCCGCGTCCAGTGCGACGCCCTGGTGCTCCACCCCGTCCATGACACGGTCCTGCACCAGGCGCGCGTACTCACCGAGCGTGGGAGTGACCAGGCTGGGCGCGCGAAGTCGAAGCATGTCGGAGAACAGACCGACGACCTGCCGGTACCGCGGTCGTCGCCAGTCGACGCCGGGGAAGGCGACCACGACGTCATCGCTGCGGGTGTAGTGCTGCAACACCAGCGTGTACGCGGCCATGCAGGCAGAGAACGGCGTCACCTCGATGCGGGCAGCCTGGGCGCCCAGGTCGACGGGCAGCCGGACCGCGACCGACGCGACGCGGGGCTCGACGGCGGCCGACGCGACGGTGCTCGGGGCGATGCCGCCGCCCGGGTCGACCCCGTCCAGGGACTCCTGCCAGAACCGCTGCGCGGCGCGGCCGGCGGGGGAGGCGGCAAAGTCCTGCTGCCACCGCACGTAGGAGAAGTAGTCGGGGCCGTCGGTCTCCGGTTCGGCGACGCCCGCGTACGCACGCGACAGCTGGTCCAGGAACACGGGCAGCGACGGCGCGTCCACCGCGAGGTGGTCGAAGATGATCAGCAGCAGTGCCGCCGCGTCCCCCTGGCGCAGAAGGTGGGCCCGCAGCCGTACCGAATCCTCGGCCACGAATGGCACCGCGCACAGTGCCGTCAGGTGCGCGTCGAGGTCGTCCGCGACCACGTCTGCGGTCCGCAGCAGCGACGCAGGTGCCGGCTGGAGCACCTGGTAGGTGACGGACTGCTCCTCCTGCAGTTGGACGCGCAGTTGCGGCTGCCGCCGGACCACCTCCGTGAGGGCCCGGTCCAGCCGCCCTTCGTCCAGGGCACCTGTCAGCCGGTACGCCACGGCAACGTTGTAGCCCGCGCCGTCCGCGACGAACTGCTGTGCGACATGCACGGCGCGCTGCTGGACGCTGAGCGGCGCGCGAGCGTGGTCCGGCCGCGATGGCTTCACATGCTCCCCCCGGTCATGAGCGGCTCGGATGCGCCCCTCGTCAGCGGCCGTACGGCCCTACCGTCCCATCCACGTCGGAGTAAGTGGCCCGCCAGATCGGCGACCGTGCGAATTATTGGTCGA
Source organism: Micromonospora sp. NPDC023633 (assembly GCF_040640035.1). Classification (NCBI taxonomy): domain Bacteria; kingdom Bacillati; phylum Actinomycetota; class Actinomycetes; order Micromonosporales; family Micromonosporaceae; genus Micromonospora; species Micromonospora sp. NPDC023633. The sequence continues at coordinate 9,476 of NZ_JBFABB010000009.1, forward strand.
TTGAAGCACGTCTTTCAATGCAGTGTGAGTTGTTTCACATCGGTTGCTCGCCTGTGATTCCACCGATAGCTTGACCGGAAGCGATTGACGTCAAAGCCGCATGTCGAATGACGGAAATGTCGACTGCTCGCCGCGCCGCCAAGCCGCAAGGGCGTCGCGCTCTACCGGAGGCGCGTGCGTCGAATTCTTCGGAGTCAATTAAATAGCATGCGTATTGCCGGTGTCGCCTGCGCTACCACGGCCGGTCTTGTTGCGCGCACAACAGGCAAAGGAGACCGAACCTGATGGCACTGATCGATCTGCTGTCCGAACTCGCGGGCTTGGGCATGCGCCTTTCCGCACAGGGTGACAAGCTGCGGATAAGCGGCCCGCGCGAGCGGCTCACCGAGCCGCTGCGAGCCCGCCTCGCCGCGCACCGCGACGAGGTGCTGCAGTTCGTTCGCGAGCAGGAGCACGAAGAGCGGCGCCGCAGTGTGCGCATCGTCCCGGTCGACCGCACCCGACCGCTACCGGCCTCGTACGCGCAGCGGCGCCTCTGGCTGATCGAGCAACTCGCGACCGACGTGCCGATCTACAACATGTACATGGCGCGCACCATCACCGGTCCGCTCGACACCGGCGCGATGCGGTCTGCCGTCGAGACCATCACGGCCCGGCACGAGATCCTGCGCAGCGCACTCGTGGAGGACGGCGACGACCTGCTTCAGGTGCCGGACCCGGCGGGACGGCCCGCGTACACCGAGCACGACCTGCGGGAAGCCGCCGATGAGGCGGTCCGGCAACTGCTGTACGACATCGTCGCGACCCGCTTCGACCTGTCGCGGGCTCCGCTCATCCGCTTCGACCTCATCCGCACCGGCGCCTCGGACTGGATCTTCGTCATCACCCAGCACCATGTCATCTCCGACGGCTGGTCGGCGGGCATCATCCGCAAGGAGATCTCGGAGCTGTACTCCGCCGCCGTCGAAGGCCGCGAGCCGGACCTGCCCGACCTGCCGGTGCAGTATGCCGACTTCGCCGCGTGGGAGCGGCAGTGGATCACCAGCGAGGTGGCCGAACAGCAGCGCGAGTTCTGGCGCGGCCAGTTGGCGCACTTGCCGCCGGCGCTGGAGCTGATGCCCGGCCGGCCCCGGGCCGCGGTGCAGAGCTACCGCGGTGACGCGCTGGTGTTCACCTACGACGCGGATCTGATGAAGCGGCTGCGGGAGCTGTGCGCCGAGTGTGGCACCACCCTCTACGGCGCCCTGGTAGCGGCGTACGGCCTGCTGCTGTCACGGATGACCCGCGCTGACGACCTCGCGGTCGGAAGCCCGCTGGCCAGTCGGCCCTACCCGGTGCTGGAGAACACCCTCGGCCTGTTCTTCAACTCGATCACCGTGCGGATGCGGCCCGATCCGCAGCAGACGGTCCGCGAGTTCCTCGCCGCGGTCCGCCGCAGCGTCTTCGACGCCTTCGCCCACCAGGATCTCCCTTTCGACCAGGTGGTCCAAGCGGTCGCGCCGGAGCGCAGCGTCTCGCACTCGCCGCTGTTCCAGGCCATCTTCATCCTGCAGAGCTACCCCGAGACCGGGCTGTCGCTGACGGGCCTGGAGACCGGGCAGGCCGTCGCGCCGGTCTACGCGACGCAGTACGACATCATGTTCAAGTTGCGCGAGGACGGCGATCTGGGCAGGGGCTTCCTCGTCTACAACAGCGAGATGTTCGCCAAGTCCGACATGTCCCGCCTGGTGGACTGGTTCGCGCGTGTGGTCCGACTGATAGCGGCCGACCCCGACACCAGGCTCGGCGACCTGGTGCTGGCCAGTGCCGAAGACCTCGCCCACGTGGCCCGATGGAACGCCGCCACCACTCGGGAACTGCCCGCCCAGCCGGTGCACCGGCAGATCCTGGCCCAGCTGCACGCCGACCCCACCGCACCCGCGGTGACCTTTCGTGGCCGCACCCTCACCAATGCTGCACTGGCCGAGCGGGCCCTGGCCATCACGGCAGGTCTTGTCGCGGCGGGGCTACGCCCCGGCGACCGCGTCGGCGTGCTGGTCCCCCGATCCACCGATCTCGTCGCGACCCTGCTCGGCGTACTCAGCGCCGGCTTGGCGTACGTACCTCTCGACGGCGCCGCACCGCAGCAGCGGTCGGCGGCCAGCCTGACCATCGCCGAATGCGCCGCGCTGATCGTCGAACACCCCGCCGTGCCGCTACCGCCGTTCGGCGGCCGGGTCCTGCCGCTGACCGAACTCACCGAACACCCGCCGCTGACCGCCCTTCCTGAGGTTCCGGCAGACAGCACCGCGTACGTCATCTTCACCTCGGGCTCAACCGGCGTGCCGAAGGGCGTCCGCGTCGGACATCGGAACCTGACCAACTTCTTCACGGCGATGGACGAAACGGTCCCGCTTCCGCCACGGCCGGTATGGCTCGCGGTCACCAACGTCACCTTCGACATCGCGGTACTCGAACTGCTGTGGACTCTCAGCCGCAATGTCCACGTCATCGTCGGCGAGAGCATGGAGACGCTGCACCAGTTGGCGGAAGCCGACACCGAACCGGTAAAGGTCCCCGATCTGATTGAGACCGCCGGCGTCACCGCGCTGCAAGCGACACCCACATTCGTCCGGACGATGCTGCGGATGCCCGGCGGGCCCCAGGCCCTCGCCCGGCTGCACACCCTGCTGGTCGGCGGTGAGCCGCTGGACCCGACGCTGGCCGCCACGCTGCGCGAACTCGGCATCCCCAAGGTGTTGAACATGTACGGTCCGACCGAGACCACGGTATGGTCCACCGCCTGGCAGCTCGACTCCGGGTCGCCGCTGGTCGGTAGGCCGCTCGCCAACACCACCGTGCACATCGTCGATGCCTTCCTGCGTCCGGTGCCCATCGGCATGTTCGGCGAGCTCGTCATCGGCGGCGCGGGGGTCAGCCAGGGCTATGTCGGGGACCCGGAACTGACCGCGCGACGCTTCGTCTCGGCGCCGCACCTCGACGACGGAGCCACCGTCTACCGCACCGGCGACCTCGCGCGGATCACGTCCGACGGCACGATCGAACTGGTCGGGCGCTTCGACAACCAGGTCAAGCTCAACGGCCACCGGATAGAGCTGGAGGAGATCGAGCGGGCGGTGACCGCCCTGCCCGGTCTGCAGGACTGCGCCGTGGTCGTGCAGACCGACGGCGAGCAGACCCGCCTCGCCGCCCACTGCGTCACCGCCGACGGGGCAGCGGTGGACGAGGAATGGCTGCGGGTCGAGCTGGCGCGCACGCTGCCGCCCCAGATGATCCCCGGCCTGGTCGCCACCATCCCCGCCCTGCCGGTCTCTCCCAACGGCAAACTCGACCGCAAGGCGCTTCCCAGGATCGAGGCACGCGCCGCCGGGTCCGAGCCGGTCACGGCGGATGGCGACGTCGAAGAGGCGCTGCTGGCGGCCTGGCGCCGGGTGCTGGGCGACGAGCGTATCGGGGTGACCGACGACTTCTTCCGCTCCGGCGGCAACTCGTTGCTGGTGGTCCGCCTGCTCAGTGAGGTGCGTGCGCAGGCCGCGCCCCAGGCGCGCATCGTCGACCTGTTTCGCTTCTCGACGGTACGGTCATTCGCGGCGCACCTGGCCGGTGCGGCCGCCGACGAGCCCAACGTGGCAGCGGATCACGATGAGGCACAGCGCGCCCGCCTACGCCGGCAGCAGCAGGTGCGCCGCAAACGGCAGGCGCGCACCGAGGGTTAGCGACGCGTCGAACGCTCAGCGGTAGACGACGTTCAAGCGCTCGTTCAGCTCGGTCAGAGATGCCAGGATCGCCTCGTGCGTCGTCGCCGTACCGTGCACCAGACCGATGCTGTTGGCGGTGCCGTCGCGCCAGTCCAGCGCCCGGCCCGGCTTCGAGCGCAACTCGATGCTGCGGATACCGCCGACGTCGCGGGGCCGCACGTCGTTCCAGGACACCAGGGTCTTCGCTTCGACCGGCGGTGCCAGCAGGTAGGCGAACTCCACGCGCTTCCACACCAGGGCAGGCACCGTCACCCGGTCGCCTGTCGCGAGCCGCAGCACGGTCCGCACGAGGTCAAAGCCGGACGCTCGACGCAGCAGCACCGGAACGTAACCGCCAAGCCGGCCGTTCACTTCGATGACGTGAGGGCCGGTCGGGGTCAGCTTGATCTCGGTGTGCGTCACGCCGTGCCGGACCCCCAGCGCCCGCAGTGCGGCACTGGCGACCTCCGCCGCGGCTGCCTGGTCGCGCTCCGACAGCGTGCAGGGAAGCACGTGCCCCGTCTCGCGGAACGGCGGCGCGAGCGGGAGCTTGGACGTCACGCAGACGGTCTGGACGTCCTCGCCCTGCACCACGGATTCGACCGAAACGTAGTCACCCCAGCATTCCCCAGCCACCGAAGGGTCTCCGGTCAGCAGCTCTTCCAGGACGAAGTCGCCGGTGCCGCGTGCCACGAACTCAGCCACGTAGCTGCGGCACTGCCCCAGCGACTCGATGCGGGCGGTGTCCACACTGCCGGCACCGTTGCGGGGCTTCAGCACCGCCGGCAGTCCGACCTCGGCGAGAGCGGCGACCGCATCGTCGACCGTACGCACCAGCCGCGCCTGCGGCGAAGGCACCGCCGCCGCGTTCAGCAAAGTGCGCTGCAAGAACTTGTCGGTCAGGGCGGGCACGGTCGCCGGGCTGTGGAACGACAGCCCGCAGCGCTGGGCGATGCGGGCAGCCAGGTGCAGCCAGTTGTCGTTGAACGCTGCCACCCCGTCCGGGCTCAGGGTCGCAGCCAGGTCGCAGATCTCGTCCTCGGACAGCCCGACAGCATCGACGACGCGAACGTTTTCGGGGATCGCCCACATGTCCGCAGCTGCCGCGTCCTCATGCCTCATCCGCAGGAACACGACATCACAGACGTCGCGGGCGGCCGACAGGACGGTCACCGCGCTGGCCGAGCCTCTGTCGTAGACGATGAGGCAAGTCGGAAGACTCATCTGGCCGGCTCCTCCAACCTTCGGCTCCGGACTCGACGGGCGCCCCTACCGCAGGCATGGACGGACGCCGACGTCGTCAGAACGGCCCGACCTCGACGTTCCGCGCCGCTGCCACCCGGTCGCAGAGAGCGCAACGCCCAATTCGCCAAGCCCGGACGGATTGACCGCGTACCCGGCCGCCCGCGCTGGGGACATGGGCGAAACAGGACCTGCCCGATGGTAGCGGTAATCCGGGGCGGCTGGGTCCCGAGGCACCCACCGGCAAGGGTGAGCATCGGTTGAGAGACGTACGCGCCACGATCGAGCACGTGAGCCGTAATGTCGATCCCGAATGTCCCCGATACCTCAAAAACCGGCGAAGTCTACGGCGCGGCCATCAGGGCCGGGAAATGCGATTCCCCGAAGTCTGAGGTCCTCCAGAGGTGGGAACCGCGGGTGTGCGTGCCGACCAGCCACCCCATCCATCCGAGGGAGGCCCGACGCACTAGCGTTGCCGCGGCCCGGGACGGCTCTGCTGAAACGAGACGAAATGCGTTGGCTCCAGCGGTTACTGGGCGGCGGGCGGGTCCAACTCGATCTGGGGCGGCGGCAGGCGGTCGAGATCATCGCCGAGGCGCACCGCCGGGCCGGGGCAGTCAGCGCGCAGCTGCGGCAGGCCGTACTTGCTGCAAGGGCTCCCGGTCTCTGGGGTGAGCCCCTCACGCCCGGATGGCCACCCATCATGACATGCCGCTGCCGAACCCCGATCTGGTTGAGCGGTGACGATGAGGTCCAGGCCGCGCCCGGGCCGCCTTGGCTCAGCCCAGCGCGTCCATCAGGGCGGTGACATAGGCGTCCAGCCGCTCCTCCACGGCTCGCGTCGTCAGCTCCGTCCTCCCCGCCTCCCGCCATGGCTGCGCCACCACCTGCACCTCCTCTGAGCACGCCAGCGCGTCCCGCACCTGCCAGTACAGCCGCTCGCTCGCGGCCGCGGCCAGCACCCCGCCGGCCTCCTCGTACGCCTGAGCGAACCGCAGACCCCACGCCGGGCCGTGCAACAGCGCGAGATTGGTGCAGCAGTGCGCCACATCGAGATCCGCCGGGCCCCAGGAGGCCGCTGCCCAGTCGACGACGCCGGTGATCCGGACACCTGCCGCCCTGGGGGGCGGCACGTCGAACAGCACGTTGCCCGGTTGGAAGTCCCGGTGCAGGAATCGCCCTTCATGGGGCGGCGCGGGCCTGCGGATCACGTCGATCGCCGCGGCCCATGCCGCCGCGTCGGCGCCCTTCGGAGTCACGACGGTGTCGGCGGTCGTCAACGCCACATACTCTCGGGGCCGCTCGGCGGGCCGCACCGCGTGGATCGCCACGAGTTGACGGGCCAGCAGAGGAACCCGCGTCTCCAATCCCTCGTCCTCGAGGACCGTCCGTCCGGCCAGATGTGTCATCAGCAGCGATGGATACTCGCAATGCACGGCGGTCGGATCAACCGCGACCAGCTCAGGAGCCGGCACGCCGGTCCCCATGAGCAGGGACAGGGCGGCGGCCTCCCGATGCAGCCAGTCCTCGGCGTGCCCCACGTGGAAAGGGTCTACGAAGCTCCGCAGCACCAGCTCACGGGTGCTTCCGTCCCGCGTGCCGATGGTCAGCCTCCGCATTTCGGCAGTGATGCCGCCGTGCAGCGCCTCGGTCCTGACGATCCGTTCGCCGACCTCCAGGTGCCGACTGACCCAAGCCAGCGTCAACGGCAGGACAGCCGCCGCCTCATCGTGGTTGATCACCCTGCCACCTCATCATCCGGAAGGCGGCACGCGAAGCGTTTATGCGGGAGAGCACCGACCGTCGCTGCACAGCGGGATCAATCACCAGCAGCACCGAGTGTCCGGCAGGAACCGAACGTCTCTGATCAGGCCGGCATCGGTGGCGTCAGTGCGTGGGCCAGCGGGTCGGGATGCCCCCGAGCGCAAGTCGTGGCCGCAGCTCGTCAGGGGGCGGCACCGGCTCGCGGGATCGGACCGCGCCGGTCAGCCGCATGACCGCACCCAGGGCCGATGTAAAGATTTCTAGACACGAAGTCAAAGATTCGGTACCTTCGTGATGTCAAAGATTCCAGACATACGGAGGGCTTGCCGTGACCCACGAAGAGAAACGCGCCTGGATCGGGCTGGTCGTCGCCGTGCTCGGTTACTCCGCCTACGTGGCCCTCATCGCCAGCCGCGCCGATGGTCGCTCGCTGCCCGACGTGCCGTACGTGAGCGCCCTGTTGTGGACGGTCGGCGCGGCCATCGTCGCGTCGATCGTGGCGGAGATCGGCATGGCCGTCGTGAATCCGCGCGCGCCGCGCGCCAAGGACGTGCGGGACCGTGAGATCGGGCGGCTCGGCGACCACGTCGGCCAGTCGTTCGTCGTCATCGGCGCGGTCGCGGCGATGTTCATGGCCATGGCGGACTGGGACCGGTTCTGGATCGCCAACGTCATCTACCTGTGCTTCGTGCTGTCGGCCATCGTCGGCGGCATCACCAAGGTCGTCGTGTACCGCAGGAGCTTCCCGCAGTGGTGAAGCCGACGCAGGTCACCAACTGCATCCGCGCGCTGCGCTTCGCGCACGGTGAGATGACCCAGGCCGAGCTCGCCGAGCGCATCGGCGTGACCCGGCAGACCCTCATCGCCATCGAGCAGGGCCGCTATTCGCCGTCCCTGGAAATGGCCTTCCGGATCGCCCGGGTGTTCGGCGTTCCGCTCGACGACGTGTTCCAGTACCCCGACTCCCCTGAGGAGAAGTCATGAAGGCGATCGTCCGAGACGTGTACGGCCCGGCCGACGTGCTCGAACTCCGCGAGGTCGACAAACCCTCGATCGGAGACGACGAGGTGCTCATCGAGGTACGCGCCGCCGGCCTGGACCCGGGCGTGTGGATCTTCATGACCGGCCGGCCCATGGCGGTGCGGCTCGCGGCCGGGCTGCGCCGGCCCAGGGTCGCGGTGCTCGGTCGGGCCGTCGCCGGTGTGGTGGTGGCGGTCGGCGCCGGCGTGACCCGCCTGCGCGCCGGCGACGAGGTGTACGGCACCTGTCAGAGCGGCTCGTTCGCCCAGTACGCGACAGCGCGGCAGCACCGGGTGGCACCCAAGCCGGCCAACCTCACCTTCGAGCAGGCGGCGGCGGTGCCCATCTCCGCGGTGACCGCGCTGCAGAGCATCCGCGACGCACGTGTGCAGCCCGGACAGCGGGTGCTGATCACCGGCGCGGCCGGAGGTGTCGGGTCGTTCGCCGTCCAACTGGTCACGGTGTACGGGGCGAGCGTGACCGGCGTCTGCGGCACCTCGAAGATCGAGCTGGTGCGTTCCATCGGTGCCGAGGACGTCATCGACTACACCCAGCACGAGATCGACCGTGGCGGCGCGCGGTACGACGTCATCGTCGACACCGCCGGCAACCGGCCGTTGTCGCTGCTCCGGCGCGCGACCACGCCGCGCGGGACGATCGCCCTCGTCGGTGGCGGCCACGCCACGGGCCGGCTGCTCGGCGGCTTCCAACGCCAGATGGCCGCGCCGCTGCTCTCCCTGTTCGGCAGCCAGCGGGTGCGCGGCGTAACCGCTCGGGAGCGCTACGAGGACCTCGAGGAACTGACCACCCTCATCGAGGCGGGCTCGGTCACCCCGGTCATCGACCGCAGCTACGCCCTCGTCGACGCGCCCGACGCGATGCGCTACCTCGCCCAGGGCCATCCCGCGGGAAAGATCGTCGTCACGGTGTAGCCCCGCCGGCAGCGGCACCGCACGCCCCTCCCGGCGACCGCGAACCACACCAGTCCATCCGCTGGCGACGACGACCCACCAAAGGGTCGGCCGTGGCGGGCCAGGCCACCGACCGGACGTACCGGTTCGGCAGACGCCAGCGCCACTTCGTCGCCACCGCCGGGGGGGCATTATGGCCGGTCGCCGATCCGTCCACACTGGTCGGACGGTCCGGAGTTCGGAGGCGTTCGTGGTCGGATCTCCGTCCGCCCAGATCTGGTCTGCGCCGGACAACGTCGATATCGTTACCGGCCAATCGGACGGCCGATGACCGTTCGTCGTCAGCCGACCTCCCCAAGATTCGAGATCAGGAGGACGCGCTCGTGGCCTCACCCGCCGATTCGACAGTCACCGGCGACGACGTCGAGCCGCAGCGGCCCATTCCGCGGTTCCTCACCGAGTTCACGCCCACTCGGTGGCGCCGTCGGCTGAGCCCTTTCTCGCGCGTGCCCAAGCACTCCAAGATGGGCGAGACCTGGCACGTGGCGGCGAAGACCGCCCCGGACGAGCTGGTCATCGTCGATCGCCCGCCGGACATCGACCCCGGCGGAGCCGAAGCCCGCACCTACACGCAGTGGGCGGAACTCGTCGACCGCGCCGCAGCCTGGCTGCACAAGGCGGGCGTGCGCCCGTGGGACCGGGTGGCGATCCTCAAGCAGAACCACCTGGACATCGTCGTTCTCGGCTGCGCCATCGCCCGGATCGGCGCCATCCCCTGCATGTTCTCCGGCTCCTACGGGCCGGAGGCGATGATCCCGATGCTGAAGCGGCTGGAACGGCCGTTCCTGCTGACCGACCAGAAGCACCTCGACAAGTGCGGCATCACCCCCGAGGTGGTGGCCGAGCTCACCGTACGGACGATCAGCGTCGACGCGGTCGCGGACCGGCCGGACGTGCTGCGCCTGGACGACTTCAAGGACGCGCCGCCGGTCCAGCCGAACATGCGCGAGTTCAAGGAGCCGGTGGTCATCACGCACACCTCCGGCACCACCGGCATTCCCAAGCTGGTCATGCACTCCGCCGAGTCCATCTACGCGATGGCGATCGTGGAGACCGAGCGGTGGCCCCGGTTCGGGCTGCGGCGCAGCGACACGGTGGCGTTCTGCGACCCCTACACGCACGAGCGGCTCACCACCATGCAGTTGGCGATGGCCGCGGTCGGCCCGCGGGTGATCTACCTGTCCGACCCGCTCTCGCCACGGGTCCGGGAGCTGCTGGCCGAGCACAAGCCGACGCTGGTGGAGGCGCTGCCGAACATCTACCTCGCCTGGGAGCCGCTGGCCCGCGACCCCGCCGGCCTGTTCAGCAACGTGCGGGAGTACGTCAACTCGTTCGACGCCATCCACACCCGCACGATCCGCACCTTCATGGCCGCCACCAAGCGCCGGTTCCCGATCTGGGTCCAGTCGTGGAGCCAGAGCGAGAACGGCGCGCTGTGCATCCGGCCGTTCTTCCGCTTCGTCGTGCGCCGCAGGGGGCACCGGCCGCCGCCGACGCAGCTGATCGGCTGGCCCATCCCGTTCCACGCCAAGATGCGGGCGGTGGACCCGGAGACCGGCAAGGAGGTCCCGCGCGGCCAGGTCGGCCTGATCGAGATCGACCAGCCGGGACGGTGCCTCGCGTACGTGGGCGAGCAGGACCGGCATGACCTGAAGTGCAACGGCAGGTGGTGGAACACCGGCGACCTCGCGGTCATCAACAAGTGGGGCGCCGTGCGGATCGTGGACCGGGAGATCGACCGGATCCCCGGCGGCAGCGCGATCGAGTTCGAGGACCTCATCCTCGACCGGATCGAGTACACCACCGAGGTCGTCATCCTTCCGGTCGCCGGTGACCTGCCGGTACCCGTGGTCAGCACCGCGGACGACGTACCGCTGGACAAGGCCGACTGGGAGCGGGCGGTCGCCGACCTGAGCCCGATGGCCGCGCCGATCCAGATAAAGTGGGACGAATTCCCGCGAACCGGCACATGGAAGATCCGCCGGGTCGCGCTCCGGGAGAAGCTGCTCTCCGGTGCCCAGGCGATCGGCATCGGGCGTTGGAGCTGAGCGTCCTCATCCCCTGATCACCCCGACGCGGCGCCGGTCCTGACTGTGCCGGCGCCGCGTCGTTCCGGACCACCGCGGTCGAGCGAAGGGTAACTGTGATGTTGGATCTCCTCGGCCGGCTCGCGCACCGGGCGCGCTGGTGGGTGATCGCCGCCGCCGCGGTGTTCCTGGTCGGCGCGGGCGGCTGGGGAGCCGGCGCCTTCGACGACCTGGCGGTCGGCGGGTTCACCTACGCGGCCAGTGAGAGTTCCCGCGCCGACGAGGTCGAACGCAAGGCGCTCGGACGCAACGACGCGGACGTCGTCGTGCTGTTCGGCAGCGACCGCTGGACGGTGGAGGACCCCGCGTACGCCGACGCCGCCCGACGCGTGCTGGACGGGCTGCCGGCGGACCGGGTCGAGGGCGTGACCGACTACTGGCGGGCCAGCGTTCCCGCCCTGGTCAGCACCGACCGGCACGAGACGTTCGCGGCGGTGCAGATCGCCGGCGCCACCGAGAACGACCGCCTCACCAACTACCTGGCCATCAAGGACAGCCTGACCAGCCCGGACCTCGACGTCACCGTCGGGGGGCCGCTGGCGCTGATCGACGACGTCAACAGCCAGAGCAAGGCCGACCTGACCCGCGCCGAGGCGCTGGCGTTGCCGATCCTGTTCCTGCTGCTGGTGCTCATCTTCCGCAATCTGCTGGCGGCGCTGCTGCCGGTCGTCGTCGGGGTGCTGGCGATCGTGGGCTCGATGGCCGGCCTGCGGCTGCTGGCGCAGTTCACCGACATCTCGATCTTCGCGGTCAACGTGGTCACGCTGCTCGGTCTCGGGCTGGCCGTGGACTACAGCCTGTTCATGGTCAGCCGGTTCCGGGAGGAACTCGGCGCCGGCCACCCCGTCCCGGAGGCGTTGCGGCGGACCATGGTCACCGCGGGCCGGACCATCGTCGTGTCCGCGGTGACCGTCGCGCTCGCGCTGGCCAGCCTGGCCGTCTTCCCGCAGGTGTTCCTCCGGTCCATCGCCGTCGGAGGGGTCGCCGCGGTGCTGCTGGCGGGGTTCTTCGCGATGACCGTGATGGCGGCGATGCTGTCCCTGTTCGGGCTGCGGCTGCGGGAACGTCGCCGCAGGCCGGTCGACACCGACCCGGACTCCGGCGCGTGGGCGCGGATCGCGCGGACGGTGATGCGCCGACCCGTACTCATCGGGGGCGCGGTCATCGCCGTGCTGGTGGTTCTCGGTCTGCCGTTCCTGCGTATCTCCTACGGCTGGCTGGACACCCGCGTGCTGCCTGCCTCGGCGGAGAGCCGGCAGGTCCAGGACACCATCGAACGGTCGTTCCCGGACAGCGTCACCCGGCCGATCGAAGCCATCGTCACGCTGGACGGCCCGGTGACCGGTTCTTCCGGCCGGGAGGAGATCGCCGCGTACGTGCAGCGGGTGGCCGCCCTGCCGGACGTACGGCAGGCGGACCTCAGCGGTCTGGCCGGCGACACCGCGCGGGTCACCGTCCGCTTCGACGCGGAACCGATCTCCGAGCAGGGACGGGACCTCGTCGACGCCGTCCGCGACGTCGCACCGCCGCCGTCCGGCACGGTGCTGGTCGGCGGCGACGCCGCCGGGTTCGCCGACCTGATGGACATGCTCGCGCAGCGGCTGCCGTGGATGGCGCTGCTCGTCGTGGTCACCACGTTCGTGCTGTTGTTCCTGTCCTTCGGCTCGCTGGTGCTGCCGGTCAAGGCGATCCTGATGAACGTGCTGAGCCTGACCGCGGCGTTCGGCGCGGTGGTGTGGGTCTTCCAGGACGGCAACCTCGCCGGGCTGCTGCGGTTCACCTCCACCGGCAACATCGACGTGGTGCAACCCATCCTGATCTTCGCCGTCGCCTTCGGACTGTCGATGGACTACGAGGTGTTCCTGCTCTCGCGCATCCGAGAGCACTACGACCTCAGCGGTGACAACACCGAGGCGGTGGCGGTCGGGTTGCAGCGCTCCGGCCGGATCATCACCAGCGCGGCCCTGCTGCTGGTGGTGGTGATCGGGTCGTTCGCGACCGCGAGCGTGCTGGTCGTGAAGATCATCGGCATCGGGCTCGCCCTCGCCGTCGTCGTCGACGCCACCGTCGTCCGGGCGCTGCTGATGCCGGCCACGATGCGGCTGCTCGGCCGGCTCAACTGGTGGGTGCCCGGGCCACTGCGACCGCTCTACAGCCGGTGGGGGATCCGCGGCGAGAGCGCCCACCTGGACGCGGAGCGTACGACCGTGTAGAGCCGCCCCGCCGCGGTGTCCGCGGCGGGGAAGTCACCGCCCGTCGTGAGGCGCGCCCGTGGCCTGGGGGACCGCCCCCAGGCCACGGAATGGAAGGTCAGTAGATCAACGCCCGGCCGAGGCCCATGTCGGTGAGGCGGGTGGAGTGCACGATGCTCGTGACCTCGACAGCCTTCTGGAGGCGCTCCTCGGGTGTGGTGTCGACCAGCCGCCGCCCGTCCCACACCTCGTAGTCACCGATGGCGGCCAGGTGCGGGGCGATGCCTTCCTGGAACCAGTTCTCCCAGCGGGTGAGCTGGTCGGACACCGGCAACTGCTCCCACAGCCGCATGCCGTCGCGGATGAGCGCGACGAGGCGTTCCTTGTCGTCGGGGTGCCGCTGCACATGCTCCCGGATGATCGACGTGCCGACGGCCAGGTGGCGCACCTCGTCGATGGCGGCGCCCTTCTCCATGTCCGCCATTCGCGGGTCGATCGGCCGCCACTTGCGCTCGCTGAGTTCGAACGACGGGGCGAGGAACCCTTCGACCAGGATCGTCAGCAGCACCACGCCGCCGAGGAAGTCCTGTCGATCGCGCACGATCGGCATGCCGTACTCCTCCAACGGATCGAGGATGGCCGCCCTGTCGTGCGCGGTCTCCCGGGCGATGACGGCGGCGACGTCCCGCTCGTCGATGCCGAGGTTCCGCAGGTGGTTCCGGAAGATCATCGCGTGCCGGGTCTCGTCCATCAGCTGCGTGGCGTAGAACTCGGCGGTCGTGGAGTCCGGCGCGCACGCCACGATGTAGCCGATCGCGCGGGCCGCCCGCTCCTCGGCCAGCGCCCGGAACGCGACCTCCTGGATCAGTGCGTCGCGCAGCGGACCGGGCTCGTGCAGGAAGTCCGGGGTCACCAGCTCCGGCGAGTAGCCGACGATGTTTCCGCGCAGCGTGCGCTGCGGGACGTTGGCGAACCAGTACCGCAGGTCGCAGTCGCGTGCGGTCAGCCGGATGCCCTCCGCGCCGTCGAACAGGGCGGACGCCTGGTCCCAGTCGGCGGCGTCGTCGGCCGTCATCCCCGACCGCTCGCCGGAGCGGGGGACGGCGGGCTGGGGACTGTAGGTGACCGCCGGCTGCGGGCGCGGGGCGGGCACGGTGACCGGCGCCGCCTCGGCTCGATCAGGGGCCGGGGTGGGGGCCGGCTCGATCGTGCGGTCGGGCGCGGGTGCGCCGGCCGACGCGACCACGGACGGCGGCGCCGGCGCAACCGGTGCCTGAGGCGCGACTGGCGGCTGTGGGGCAACCGGGGCCTGAGGTGCCGCCGCTGATGGTTGCGCGGCCGGTGCCGGGGCGCTGTCGTTCATCATGAACGGGCCGGTGCCGTCGAGGAAGTCGACAAGCGGCGCCGCGACGCTGGCCCGCGACGGCGGGTGGAACGCGACGCACTGACAGGCCGCGACCAGGTAGGCCACCTCGGGGGAGCGGATGAAGGACATTCCCCCGAGCATCTCGACCGCCTGGCGGGCGGCGTCGGTGATGGCGTCCTGCGCGCCGTAGCGGGCCATCAGCACACGGGCCAGCGCGTCGTTGTCCGTGTCGCCGGCCTGCATGGCGCGGGCCGCGCCCTCCAGCAGCTGCGTCGCCGTCTCCAGGCGGGTGCCCAGGGCGGCGCGGTCGGTGACCGCGCCGCGCCGGTCGGCCAACGCGCGTTCGACGAGCGCGCTGGCCATGCCCAGGTACGACGCGGTGATGAGCAGCTCGAACCAGATGAACCCGACGGTCTGCAGGTCGTCGAGCATCCCGTCCGGGCCGTTCTCGGTCGGGATGACCAGTTCCTCCTCGATGAACACGTCGGTCAGCCGGACCTCGTCGCTCTCCGCGCCGGCGAGCACGCTGCTGCCCCAGAACGGGTGCCGGGTGATGCCGCGCAGCGTGGCCGGCATGAGCAGGAAGGCCGTCTGCTGGCCGCCGCCCGGTGCGGGCACCGCCACGCTGGCCGTCAGCAGGTCCATCGAGTGGCTCAGGCTGCACGGCTTCTTCGACCCGTTGATCCGGTAGCCGCCGTCCACCGGCGTCGCCGTCATCGCGGGGGAGAGGATCCCCTGGGCCGGGCGGCCCTCGGCGAAGCCCGAGGAGACCAGCAGGTTGCGGCTGGTGATCGCCTCCAGCAGGGCCCACTCCATGCCCGAGTTCTTGATGCTCTCGGCGAAGGTGAACAGCGTCGCCACGGAGAAGTGGTGCATCGTGGTCGCGACCGCCAGCGACGGCGCGTGGGCGCCGATCGCGCGGGTGACCCGTACCGCGTCCAACGGGGACGCGCCGAGCCCGCCGTAGTCCTTCGGGATCACCAGGCTCGGGCCGCCGCTGGCCCGGAACACCGGCAGCGTGGCGCTCCCGGCGGCCTCCCGCTGCTCGAACGGGATCTTCGACAACCCGTCGAGCAGCCCCGGCAGGTACGACTCGCAGAGGGCGCGGGCCTGATCGAGGGATCGCACAGATGTCCTCCGGGGGCGACGGTCAACGAGGGATGAGTGAGTGGGCCGCCGCGCGGCGCAGCTTGCCCGACGGGGTCTTCGGAAGGGTGCCCGGCGGCAGCACCACGATCTGCGCCGGACGGGCGTCGACGTCGGCGAGGACCCGGTTGGCGATGGCGTCGGACAGCGCCTTCTCGGCGGCCGGGTCCCCGGCCAGGCGTGACTCGACCAGCACCGCGAACGACTCCCGCGCCACCGAGTCGCCGGCCATGAGTCGTACCGCCGCGACGTTGCCGTCCCGGACGCCGTCGACGCCGGCGGCGGCGCGTTCGATGTCGGTGGGGTAGATGTTGCGGCCGCCCATGATGATGACGTCCTTGCGGCGGCCGCAGACCACGATCTGCCCGTCGACCAGGTAGCCCTCGTCGCCGATGTCCAACCAGCCGTCGTCGTCGAGGGCGGGGGTCGGGCCGTCCTCGGTGAGGTAGCCGCGGGTCACCGAGTCACCGCGCAGCTGCAACCGGCCGACCTCGCGGTCGCCCAGCTCGGCGCCGGAGTCGTCGACGACCCGCACGGCGGCACTCGGGTGGGCGGCGCCGAGCATGGGCAGCCGGCGTACGCCGGTCGGGTGGTCCTCGCCCGCCGGCACCGCCCGCCGGTTCTTCTCCAGCTCCAGGGCGTCGACGGTGTCGAGGAGCATCGGATCCGACAGCGCCGACAGCGAGATGACCAGGGCGCTCTCCGCCGCCCCGTAGCAGCAGTTCACCGCCTCGGGCCGCAGGCCGAACCGTGCGCCGGCCGCGACGAACGCCTCCACCGTCGACGGGTCGATCGGCTCCGCGCCGTTACACAGGGCCTTCAACCGGGACAGGTCGAGCGAACCGGCGTCGGCGCGGGCGAGCTGCCGGGTCAGGATCGCGTACGCGAAGTTCGGCGCGGCCGTGATCGTGCCGCCGTAGCGGCTCATCAGTTCCGCCCACACCATCGGGCGGGCGAGGAACTCCGCGGGCGTGACCATGACCAGGTCGATGCCGGTGAACATGGGCAGCAGCAGGCAGCCGACCATGCCCATGTCGTGGAAGAGCGGCAGCCAGCTGACCAGCACGTCGTTGTCGCCGCACTCGAGGTGGGCCGCGGTGTCGACGAGGTTGGCGTGGATGTTGCGGTGGGTGATCCGCACCGCCTTCGGCTCGGCGGTCGAGCCGCTGGTCAACTGCAGCAGCGCGGCGTCGTCCTCGGCGGCGGGCACGACGGTGAACTCCCGGTCGCTGTCCAGGTCGCCGATCATCAGGTGGGGGATGCCCCGCTCGCGCAGCACGCCGGCCATCGCCTCGAACGGGGCGCCCACCAGCACCAGCCGCGCGTCGATCATGCGCAGCACCCGCAGCGTGTCGTCGCGCCAGACCGACAGGTCGGTCCGCGGGGTCGGCTGGTGCAGCATGGTCGCGCTGCCGCCGGCCAGCCACGTCCCCTGGGCGACCCGCGCGACCTCTCCCGGGTCACCGGCCAGGACCGCGACGGCCTGGCGGGGGGCCAGCCCGCCCGCGACCAGTGCCGCCGCCGTACGCCGTGCCGCCTCGTGCAACTGCCCCCAGCTGCGCCGCACCGGGTTCGCGGCGGCGCAGGTGACCATGCCGCCCGGCGACCGCCCGGCGGTGCCGACCACGGCGTCGACGAAACGGCTCACCTCAGTCTCGCCAGAATCATGCCGGCCAGCCTAGACAGCCCGATCGACAAAGACCATAGATCCTTTGTGGAGTCCGTACGGGCGATTGTGCCCGCGGCCATGGCCGATAAAGGATGACCGCTGCCCGGTAGTCGACCGCGGCACTCACGATGATGATCCGGAAGGCGGCCGCCTGAATGGGTGACTCCAGGACGCAGTGGTGGTTGGATGTCGTACGCACCCAGGCGGCTGAGGCGCTCGGCCGGCCGCGGGGCGACGTCACTCCCGACGGCGCCTTCGCCGACCTGGGCTTCGACTCACTGACCGCGCTCGAACTGGCCGACCGGCTGTCCGAGGCGAGCGGGCTCCAACTGTCCGGCACCCTCGCCTTCGACTATCCCAACCCGCAGGCCCTGGCCGAGTACCTGGCCGCACAGGTCGACGGCCCGGACGCGGACCCGGGACCGGGGCACCGCAGCGCGACCGGCGAGCCGGGCGGCACGCGGTCGGGTGAGCCCGAGCCGATCGCCATCGTGGCGATGGCCTGCCGCTTCCCCGGCGGAGCGGCCACCCCCGAGGACTTCTGGACCTTCCTGGCCGACGGCCGCGACGGCGTCGGCCCGTTCCCGACCGACCGGGGCTGGGACCCGCAGGTGTTCCATCCCGACCCCGACCGCCCCGGCTCCACCTACGCCCGGCACGGGGGATTCCTCTACGACGCCGGCGACTTCGACGCCGGGTTCTTCGGCCTGTCGCCCCGCGAGGCGTTGGCCACCGACCCGCAGCAGCGGCTGATGCTGGAGATCTCCTGGGAGGCGCTGGAACGCGCCGGCGTCGACCCCCGCACGCTGCGCGGAAGCCGCACCGGCGTGTACACCGGCGTCATCGCCAGCGACTACGCCCCGCGCCTCGGCGCCATCCCGGCGGAGGTCGCCGGCTTTCTGATGCCCGGCAACGCGTCCAGCATCGTCTCCGGCCGCGTGTCGTACGCGCTGGGCCTGGAAGGGCCCTCGCTGTCGGTCGACACGGCCTGCTCGTCGTCGCTGGTCGCGCTGCACCTGGCGGCCCGCTCGCTGCGTAGCGGCGAGTGCGACCTCGCCCTGGCCGGCGGGGTCACCGTGATCGGGACGCCCTTGGTGTTCACCGAGTTCAGCCGCCAGCGCGGCCTCTCCCCGGACGGGCGGTGCCGGTCGTTCGCCGCGTCCGCCGACGGCACCGGGTGGGCCGAGGGTGCCGGCGTGCTGGTCCTCGAACGGCTCGCCGACGCACGCCGCCACGGCCGGCGCGTCCTGGCGGTCCTGCGGGGCAGCGCGGTCAACTCCGACGGGGCGTCCAACGGCCTCACCGCCCCCAACGGCCCGTCCCAGCAACGCCTCATCGCCGACGCGCTCGCCGATGCGGGGCTCGACGCCCGCGACGTGGACGTGGTGGAGGCACACGGCACCGGCACCCGGCTGGGCGACCCGATCGAGGCTCAGGCGCTGATCGCCGCGTACGGCCCAGGCCGGCAGCGTCCGCTGTGGCTCGGGTCGGTCAAGTCGAACATCGGACACACCCAGGCGGCGGCCGGCGTGGCCGGTGTCATCAAGATGGTGGCGGCGCTGCGGCACGAGCGGCTGCCCCGCACCCTGCACGTCGACGAACCCACCCCGTACGTGGACTGGTCCACCGGCCCGCTGCGGCTGCTCACCGACGAGCAGCCCTGGCCGGCCGGCGCCCGGCCGCGCCGCGCCGCGGTGTCGTCGTTCGGGATCAGCGGCACGAACGCGCACGTCATCGTCGAGGAGGCGCCGCAGGACGAGCCCGCCGCCGGGACCGACGACACGGCCGTGCCGGCGCCGCTGGTGCTCTCCGCGCGGACCGTCCCCGCGCTGCGCGAACACGCCCGCCGCCTCGACGCCTTCCTCGACGCCCACCCTGACCTGCCGACCCGCGCGGCGGCGGTCGCGGCAGCCCGGCGGACGGCGTTCGAACAGCGCGCCGTCGTCCTCGACCGCGCCGCCCTCGCGACGCTCGCCGCCGGGCAGGACACCCCGGCCGTGGTCACCGGCATGGCGGGCGAGGGCAGGCTGGCCCTGGTCTTTCCCGGACAGGGATCCCAGCGCCCCGGGATGGGGCGGGAACTCGCCGCGGCCGAACCGCGCTTCGCCGCCGCCCTGGACGAGGTCTGCGCCGCCCTGGACCGGCACCTGGACCGCCCCGTCCGCGCGGTCGTCGACGGCGACCCGGACCTGCTGGACCAGACCGAATACACCCAGCCGGCGCTGTTCGCCGTCGAAGTGGCGCTGTACCGGCTGCTGCGACACTGGGGCGTGCGGCCGGACTTCGTCCTCGGCCACTCGATCGGGGAGATCACCGCCGCCCACGTGGCCGGAGCGCTGTCGCTGGACGACGCCGCCCGCCTCGTCGTCGCCCGCGGACGGCTGATGCAGGCGCTGCCCGCCGGCGGCGCGATGGCCGCGATCCAGGCCACCGAGCAGGAGGTCGAGCCGCTGATCGCCGACCCCGCGGCGCAGGTCGGGCTCGCCGCCGTCAACGGCCCGACGTCGGTCGTCATCGCCGGCCCGCGCGACGCGGTGCAGACCGTCGCCGACGCGTTCGCCGCCCGAGGACGCAGGACCACCCGGCTACGCGTCAGCCACGCGTTCCACTCCCCGTTGATGGAGCCGATGCTCGCGGACCTCGCCAAGCTGGAGGCGGACCTCACCCACCGGGCGCCGGAGATCCCGCTGGTCTCCAACGAGACGGGCCTGCCGGTGGACATGATCACACCGGGGCACTGGAGTCGGCACGCGCGGCAGCCGGTGCGGTTCGCGCAGAGCGTACGCCGGCTTCGCGAGCAGGGGGTGAGCCGGTTCCTGGAGGTCGGGCCCGGCGGCGTGCTGTCGGCCATGGTCCTCGACTGCGTCGGCGACCTGGACGCCGACACGGGTGACCCGACGATCGCCGTGCCGCTGCTGCGCGACGGGCGCGACGAACGGGACTCCGCCTGGGACGCGGTGGCCCGCCTGTTCGTCCGCGGCGTGGACGTCGACTGGCCCGCGCTGGTCGGCGGGGACGTCCCGCCCGTGGAGCTGCCCACCTATCCGTTCCAGCACCGGCGGTACTGGTTGACCCCAGCGGCCCGGCCGCTGCCCGGGGAGCCGGTCGAGACGCCGGACGCCGCAGTGTTGACCGGCGAACTGTCGGTCGCTGCCCAACCGTGGCTCGCCCAGCACCGGGTGGGCGGGGCGGTGGTCGTGCCGGGGGCGCTGCTGGCGGAGCTGGCGGCGCGCGCGGGGGCGCACGCCGGGTGCCCCGAGGTGGTGGAACTCCTGCTGCAGGCGCCGCTGGTGCTCCCCGAGGCCGGCACCGTGCAGACCCGGGTGGTCGTCGCCGGGACCGACGGCGATCCGACCCGCCCGCTGACGATCCACGCGCGCCCGCCCGGCGGAGCGTGGACGCCGCACGCGACGGGAACCGTCGCCCCGGTGCGGACCAGCGACGCCACCCGGTTGAAGCTGTGGCCGCCGCCGGGCGCGGCGCCGTTGGACACGGAGGGCTTCTACGACCGCCTGCGCGCCGGTGGCTACGACTACGGCCCGGTGTTCCGGGGCGTCGGTCGGGCGTGGAAGCGGGGCGACGAGATCTTCGCCGACGTGACGTTGCCGGCCGACGCCGCCGGCGCGGCCGAGGGCTTCCTGCTGCACCCGGCGCTGCTCGACGCTTCGCTGCACGCCCTCGGCCTGCTCGGCGACGCCGGGGCGGACGACGGGATCGCGCTGCCGTTCGCCTGGACGGGCCTGCAGGTGCACGCCGCAGGCGCCACGGCGCTGCGGGTCCGGCTGACCCGCGACGGCGACGGTGTCGACGTCGTCCTCGCCGATCCGTCCGGTGCGCCGGTCGCCTCGGTGCGGCACGTCGCGCTGCGGCCGATCGCCCCCGACCGGCTCGCCCTCGGGCCGTCCGGGTCGGGCGGCGGGTACGAGCTGCGCTGGGTGCCGGCCGCTGCGGTCCGCTCCGAGCGGCCGGTGGTCTGGCTCGACGGGTTGACGGCCAGTGACCAGGTTCCCGACCTCGTCTTCACCGAACTGCCGCCGGGCGGTGACGACCCGCACCCCACCGTCGCCGCCGCGCTCGACCTGGCACACCGCTGGCTGGCCGACCCGCGGTACGGCGCCGCCCGGTTGGCGGTGGTGACCCGGGGGGCCGTCGGGGAGCAGTGCCGGGATCTGGCTCAGGCGGCGGCGTGGGGGCTGCTGCGCTCGGCGCAGTCCGAGCACCCCGACCGGCTCGTGTTGATCGACCTGGACGACGACCCGGCGTCGCGGCAGGCGCTCGCCGCGGCCGGCGCCGCCGGAGAACCGCAGGTCGCCGTCCGCGCCGGCAACCTGCTGGTGCCCCGGCTGCGCCCGTCGGCCGCCGACGGCCACGGCCCGGAGACCGGGGCCCCCGCTGGTTCCCCGGCCGTCACCCGTGTCGGAGCACGGCCGTGGGCCCCGCAGGGCACCGTCCTCGTCACCGGCGCGACCGGCGCCATCGGCCGTCTCGTGGCACGGCACCTCATCGAGCGGCGCGGGGTGCGGCACCTGGTGCTCACGTCCCGGCGTGGAGCCGACGCCCCCGGCGCCGCCGACCTGGTCGGCGAGCTGTCCGCGCTCGGCGCGGAGTCGGCACGCGTCGTCGCCTGCGACGTCGCCGACCCGGCGGCCCTGACCGACCTGCTGAGGTCCGTCCCCGCCGAGCATCCGCTCACCGCCGTGCTGCACCTGGCCGGTGTGCTGGACGACGGGGTCGTCGAGACGCAGACCCCGCAGCGGGTGGCCGCAGTGCTGCGGGCGAAGGCGGACGGCGCCCGGCAGCTGCACGAGCAGACCCGCGGCTGCGACCTGGCCGCGTTCGTGCTCTTCTCCTCCGCCGCCGGCCTGCTCGGCTCGCCCGGACAGTCGGGGTACGCCGCCGCCAACGCCTACCTCGACGCCCTCGCCGCACAGCGGCGCGCGCAGGGGCTGCCCGGGCAGTCGCTGGCGTGGGGCCTGTGGGAGCTGCCGGACGGGATGGCCGGGCAGGTCAGCGCCACCGGCCTGCGTCGCATGCGCGGGATCGGGCTGACGCCGTTGTCGCCGGCACGCGGACTGGCCCTGCTGGATCGGGCGCTCGACTCGGACGCGGCGACGCCGGTCCTCGTCGACGTGGACGGCGCCCTGCTCGACGGGCACGACCGGCGGTCGGTGCCGTCGGTGCTGCACGACCTGATGGCCACCGACCGCCTGGCCGGCGCGCACGTCGCCGACCTGGCGTCGCCGGCCACCGCGTCGGTCGACCCGGGGACCGGGGGCGCGCCCGGCGGCACCCGGGCCGCAGGCACGGACCTCGCCGGGACGCTGCCCGGGCTCGCTCCCGCCGAACAGGACCGGGTGCTGCGTGAGCTGGTGCTCGCCGAGGCCGCCCTGGTGCTCGGCCACACCTCCGCCGCTGACCTGGACGGCACCCGGAGCCTGCCCGAACTCGGGTTCGACTCGCTGACGGCGGTCGAGCTGCGCAACCGGCTCGCCGCCGCGACCGGGCTGACGCTGCCGGCGACCCTGGTGTTGGACTACCCGAACGTGCGGGAACTCGTCGGCTACCTGCGCGGTGAGCTGCTACCCGATCAGGCGTCCACGCCGATCGGGGTGCTGGAGGAGTTGACCCGGCTGGAGTCCAGCCTGGCCAACCTGACGATGGACGCCGTGGCGCGCAAGCGGCTCGCCGACGCACTGAACCAGCTGCTGTCGCTCGTCGACACCGAGTCGGACAAGGTCGACGCGGCGAAGGACGACTTCTTCGACCTGCTCGACTAGGGGCCCCGCCTCGGCCGCAGCAACGCGGGCCGTCTTCCAGCCGCTCCGGCGACTGGAAGACGGCCCGCGGGTCGCTCAGCCGACCGGGGCGGCCTCCACCACGGTGACCTCGATGTCGGAGCCGAACAGCCCGAGCAGGATGTTCCGGATCGAGTCGCGCATCGCCGCGCACGCCACCGGGTCGATCAGGCTCGCCAGGGAGGCGATGCCCAGGTCGAATCGGCTCTCGAACTCGACCCGAACCGCCTCGTCGGCCTCGACGACCAGCCACGAGCCGGTGAACGTCGCGAAGTCGCCCTTGGTCTGTTCGAAGTCGATGCGGCGGTTGACCGGGTCGATCTCGTCGCGTTCGGTCCAGACGAGGATGCCCCGGCGGAAGTTCACCTCCCACGTCGACTCCACCTGGGTCGGGCTGACCTGGGTCACCCCGACCGTCCGTACGGTGTCGGTGAACTCCGGATACGCCGCGAAGTCGGCCAGCCGGTCGAACGACTCCTTGGCCTCTGCCCTGGGCAGCAGAGCGTGCACGATGACGGAACACTCCATCGCGGGTGGCCTCCTCAGCTCGGGTTGAGGATCACTGCTGCAACCCCCGGATCAGGTGACGCAGGCTGACCCGCCACGCGTCCTCGGCCTGCGCCGGGGTCATCGCGTCCGGTCCGCCGGGAATCGTGCCGAACGACGTCGGCAGCAGTTCGGGGATGATGACCAGCCCGCAGACGGCCACCACGCCGTCCAGCCGTGCCAGGTCCTCGGGGGGAAGGACGTCCGCGAATGCCGGACGGACGAGCCGATCCACGATGGACGGGTCCGCGATCCGGCCGTCGGGTACGTCCATGCCGCACTCGCGGGCGGTCTCCGTCACCAGTTCGAGGTAGCGCTCCACGGGGATGCCGGCGGGTCCGGCGGTCAGCCAGTAGTCGCCCTTGCGTAGATCGGCGTCGAGCACCGCGCGGATCGCCTGCGCGACCATGTCCTGCGGGACGAGGTCGAAGAACGTGCCGGGATGCGCCGGGACGAAGGGCAGCTCGCCCGTCACCAGGTACTCGGCGAGCTGGTGCACCCCCTGGTGCTGGCGGATGACGCCGGTACGGGAGTCGCCGATGACGATCGCCGGCCGGACGATCACCGCGTCGATGCCGCTGTCGCGGACCAGCTGCTCGCCGAGGTACTTCGACGTGACGTACTCGTCGGTCCGGGCGGCTGCCTTCTCGGTGCCCAGCCTGCCGCCGCCGCCTTCGCAGCCGTACCGGGACACGTAGGCGGTGCTGACGTGGACCAGGGTCGCGTCCGCCTCGGCGGCGAACTCGACGACCCGGCCGAGGCCCTCGATGTTGAGCCGGTTGACCTCCGCCTGGTCGGCGGAGAAGTTGACGATGGCGGCCGAGTGGACCACCGCGTCGACCTCGGCGCACAGCTCACGGTAGGCGCGGCGGTCGAGCCCGAGCGAGGGGGCGTGCAGGTCCAGCCTGACCACCCGGTTCGAGCCGCCCGGCAGGCGTCGGTAGGCGGCGGCGAGCACGTCGTACCCGGAGAGCTCGGCCAGTACGGCGGTGCCCACGACGCCGCTGGCCCCGGTGACCAGGACGGTACGTCGCGTCATGCGGGGGAGTCGCTTCCGGTGTCGGGGAAACGCGCGGCCAGGCCGGCGCAGGCCCGCTCGAACGAGGCGACCAGCCGCGTCTCCTCGTCGGGGGTCATCGTGGCGGGTGGGGTCAGCCGCAGCACCGGGTGCGCGTTCATCGAGTGGTTGACGACCACGTCGTTGTCGAGCAGGTCCATCAGGAACTCCGCGGCGTGCATGGCGGAGTGGAACTCCACCCCGATGAGCAGCCCGGCGCCGCGTACGTCGGCCACCAGATGCCCGATCGGGCGCACCGCCTCGGTGATCGCCGCGAGCAGCCGCGCGCCCAGCTCGGCGGCCCGCTCCACCAGCTTCTCATCCCTGATCACCTCGACCGTCGCGCGGACGGCGGCCATGGCGAGGGGATTCGCGGAGAACGTGGACGTGTGCAGGTAGGGGTCCTTGTCGAACGGGGCGAACGCCTCCGCGGTCGCCAGGGTCGCCGCGACCGGCACCAGCCCGCCGCTGAGCGCCTTGCCGACCAGCAGGACATCGGGTCGTACGCCTTCGCGGTCCGCTGCCCACCAGGTCCCGAGCCGCCCCAGCCCGGTCATCACCTCGTCCAGGACGAGCATCGCCCCCCGATCGCGGCACAGCGCCTCGACCGCCTTGAGGTAGCCGGGCTCAGGGATGATCACCCCGCCCTCGCTCTGCACCGGTTCGACGACCACGCAGACGTCCCGGTCGACGACGGCGGCCAGTTCGTCCAGGTCGCCGAACCTGACGTGGGTGACCTCGGGCAGCAGCGGGCGGAACGGATCCTGGTAGAGCGACCGCGCGGTGAGCGACAGCGCGCCGACCGTCTTGCCGTGGTATCCGCTGTGCATGGAGACCAGCCGGTGCCGCCCGTTCGCCCGGGCGATCTTGATCGCGGTCTCGACCGCCTCCGCGCCGGAGTTGGAGAAGTGCACCTTGACCAGGCCCTCCGGCGCCACCGAGACCAACGCCTCGGCGGCCCGGGCGGCGGGCTCGTTCAGCAGCACCCGGGTGGACAACGCCTGCCGTTCGAGCTGGTCGCGCACCGCCGCGAGCACGACCGGATTGCCGGCACCGACGAAGAACACGCCGTAGCCGGCGCAGTTCAGCAGTTGACGGCCGTCCGCGGTGTGCACCACGGTGCCCGTGGCGCCGACCTCCAGTGGTGTGTGGAGCATGGCGGCGACCCGCCCCAGCCCCTCGCCGAGATGGCGGCGGTAGATCTCGAAGACACTGGAGGACACGGCGGAAGTCTGCCCGAACGGCAGCAGCCGGACAATGGTCTACTCAGGACAGGCGACGGTGACCGAACAGCCGACCCGTCGAGCATTGCTGCGGGCGTTGACCTTGCTCTATGGTGCGGCCGTGGACACGTACCGCGAGATCATTTACTCCGTTTCGGACCGGATCGCCACGGTCTCGCTCAACCGTCCAGAGGAGCGCAACGGCTACACCCTGCGGATGGCCGACGAACTCGCCCACGCGTTCGACCGTGCCGACCGCGACGACGACGTCCGGGTCGTGGTCCTCACCGGTACGGGCGAGCACTTCTGCGCCGGGCTGGACCCGTCCGTGACGGAGTTCGACACCCCCGACGACCCCGAGGCCGAGTGGGCGGAGCCGGCGGGGCGGTGCTCGATGCGGATCTTCGCGATGAACAAGCCGGTCATCGCCGCGATCCGGGGCGCGGCCGTCGGCGCGGGCGCCACCATCATCCTGCCGGCCGACTACCGCCTCGCCGCCACCGACGCACGATTCGGGTACGTCTTCAGCCGGCGCGGCATCTACGCCGAAGGCGCGTCCACCTGGTTCCTCCCGCGGCTGGTCGGGATGGGCTGCGCGCTCGACTGGATGATCAGCGGGCGGGCGTTCGACGCCGCCGAGGCGCTCTCGGCCGGCCTGGTGCACAGCGTCCACGAGCCGGAGCACCTGCTCGACAAGGCGTACCAGCTCGCACGGACCATCATCACCACCACCGCGCCGGTGTCCGTGGCGGTCATCCGGCAGATGCTGTACCGCACCAGCGCGCTGGACTCGCCGTACCCGGCGCACCGGCTGGACTCCCGCCTCTCCGCCGAGGCGCTGACCAGCGCGGACGCGAGGGAGGGCTTCGACTCCTTCCGGCAGCGACGCGCTCCGGCCTTCCCCGGGCGGGTCAGCAGCGACCTGCCCGACCACCTCCCGTGGAGGAACGAATGACATCTGTGGTTGCGGCATGACGCGGGCAGCCGGGCACGGTCCGGAAATCGCCGAACAGATCACCGTCGCCGCACCGGCGGGGACGGTCTACGCGGCCGTCGCCGACGTGCAGCGGATGGCCCGATGGAGCCCGGAGTGCGTCGCGGTCTGGGTCACCCGGCGCGACGGCGGGCAGCCGCGGCGGTTCGTCGGCTGGAACCGTCGGGGCCCGTTGCTGTGGTTCACCACCTGCCGGGTCGTCACCGCCACGCCGGGCAGCGAGTTCGCCTTCGACGTCACCACCTTCGGCCAGCCGGTGGCCCGCTGGGGCTACCGGTTCAGCGCGACCGACGGCGGCACCGAGGTGACCGAGTACTGGCAGGACCGGCGCAACGGAGCGGCCCACGTTCTCGGCCGGATCTTCACCGGCAAGGTGGCGGGCGACCGCCCGACCGCGAACCGGAGTGGCATGCGTGAGACTTTGCGCCGGTTGAAGCGGGAGCTGGAAGCGGCCTGAGCCCCGGTGGCAATTGGCGGCGATCGACGCCATGTCCTGCCGGTGCGCGTGTTCGGGACGTGGCCTGCGCGCTGGCCAACGCGCTGCGCGTCGTCACCAGGCAGCTCGCGGCAAGCAGCTCGTGGACGTCAGGGTCATGGTGTCCGGCACCGCGCTCATGAAGCGGCTGCGCCAGGGCGCCGGCGACATCATCGCGTACGACCGCCCCGGCGCCCGGCGCCCGAGGTCCACTGGGCCCGGGCGGTGGCGGACGGTACGTCCCGGCGAACAGCAGGTGCGGTGTGGGGGCGATGAGCGTGCCGCTGCCTCTCGGCCCAATGGCTCCGTGCATCGATGAGCCATCATGAGCGCCGTGGACAGACCGTTGGGACGACGGGTCAGCGCGCTTCTCGCGGCGGCGGTATGGGCGGCCGGCGCCGCCTTCCTGCTCTGGACCGTGGCGGTGCCGTACCTGGTCGCCGCGACCGGCTTGGGCCCACCGGCCGGGACGGTCGTCGTCGAGGATTGCTGGCGGAAGACCGACGTCGACGGCTCGTATACCGGCCACAACTGCAAGGGCGCCTTCACCCCCGCCGGCGCCGACCAGCCGGCGGCTGTCGTCACCTTCACCGCCAGCGGCCTGCACCGGTCGGGGAAGGTGATCGAGGTGTGGGGCGTCGAGGGCGCTGCCCTCACCGAGCGGTATCTCGGTCACATCATGGTCATGACCTGGGTGACGTTGGGCATCGTCATACTCGGCTGGACACCGCTGGTCTGGTTGCTCAGTCCCCTGGGCCGCCACGAGGACGCCGACTTCCCGCGTCTCGTCATAGTCGTCCTGCTGTCGTGCGGGGTGCTGGCCGTCCTCGGCTGCGTTCTGCTGTTGTTTCCCTGAGGGCGGCTCGCCGTGGCCGGCGCAGTCGAAGGCCACTTGCACCGCAGCCCTGGTTGCCCGCCGTGACAGTGGCGTCGTCGTACCCCCTTTGCAGGTCGCGCGCGGAGATCGGCATCCCGGCGACGTCGGAGGAGTCGTTCATCCTCGATGACGACGACACGATCGCCACCGTCCAGCGCGCGCACCGCGAAGCCTGCGAAGCGTCACGCCAAGCGACGTCATCCCTGGGTCTGGACGACGTCCTGCACGGGCACCGGCGGGGCCCGCTTCCGCTGCGGTGGGTGTATCTCCACGTGCTGCGCGAGCTCGCCCAGCGCTGTGGGCACGCAGACATTCTCCGAGAGCAGCTCATGAACGAGTAGTGCGCGGACGTCCGCCCATGCCGCCGACAACGCGCGCCCGGCCTCACGGCGGTGGTCGGCACCGGTCAGTTGCGGCCGGATCTGATCATCTAGTATCGGCGGCCGGTACGGCGCACGACATGGGGGTTGGGTGGCATGTGGCCGTTCACGAAACGGCCAAAGGATCCGGTCCTGGACCCGACCTTTGGTGACCCGCACCGGAAGGCCCTGATCCGCGCGCTGGAGAAGCGCAAGTGGAAGTTCGCCCGGGAACTGCTCGACATGGCGGCCGATCCGGACGAGATGGCCTTTCTGATGGAGGCGGTCGGCGGGGTCGACGGGGTCCAAGACTGGGTCGGCGATTGGATCGGCGCCGAGCCTGACTCGACTCTGCCTGTGCTGGTGGCCGGCTGTCACGCCGTGCACTGGGCGTGGGAGGCTCGCGGCGGCAAGCGGGCGAAATACACCACTGCTGCCCAGTTCAAGGCTTTCCATGAGCGGTTGCGCTACGCCGAGGCGTTGTTGCAGCAAGTACTCGCACGCGAACCGGACAACGTGACCGCGCGGGCATGGTTGGTCACCAGTTCACGAGGCCTGGGCGTTGGGGCGGCGGAGGCCCGGCAGCGCTTCGAGGCGGTGACCCGACTACACCCGGGGCACGTGGTCGCGCACGAGCAGCGGTTGCAGTATCTGTGTGCCAAATGGTCCGGCAGCCACGAGGAGATGTTCGACTTCGCCCGGGGCGCCGCGACGGCGGCTGGACCGAACAGCCTTCTGCACGAACTGGTGGCCGTCGCCCATATCGAGAAGTGGCACGCCAGTGAACGGGAGGAGGGCAACGAGTACATCGTCTCGGACGAGGTCCGTACCGAACTTCTCACCGCGGCGGACAACTCGATCTTTCACCCGGACTACATCCCCGCCGGCCCCGGCTGGGCACCCCGGGTGGCGACATTCGCGATGGCCTTGGAACTGGCCGACGAGTTCGACGCGGCGGGGCACGCGTTCGCGCTGCTGGACGGCTTGGTCACCGAGTGGCCGTGGCAGATCCTCGGCGACCCGGTCGAGAAGTTCACCGCCTCCCGCGACTATGTGAGCACCAACCGTAGCTGACGATCCAGGCGGAGATCGCGGTGTCCCCAGCGCCATTCCGGCGCGTCCCAGCCCCGGCGCCGACAGTGCCCTGATCGGGGTTTCTACCTGTTGACCCCCCTTCGGCGAGCCCGAAGGCGTCAGCGCCCTGGTCGCTCTTGTCAGCCGGTGCCATCCTCAACTGCCGATGACAGTGTGTCTGAACTCGACTGAAGATCGCGATGCGGCAGTCGCGAGTGATAGGGCCGCGGCTATGCGTGGGGCGGGGTGGCTGTCTTCGCGGCCGGTGTCTGGTCGAACTCGTCGCGGTTGCGGAGGATGTCGCCCTGGTGGCCACGGACCCAGTGCACGAGTCCGTCCACGGCCTCGCTCAGTGAACGGCCGAGCGGCGTCAGGGCATATTCAACCCTCGGGGGTACTTCCGGGTATGCGGTCCTGGCCACCAACCCGTCGCGGGTGAGGGCGCGCAGCGTCTGGCTGAGCATCCGCTGGGAGATGCCGGCGACCTGCTCGTGCAGCGCGGTGAAGCGCAGCGATCCGGACGCCAGGACCGTGATGGTCAGCAGCGTCCACTTGTCGCCCACCCGCGCCAGCACGTCGCGGACGAGCTCGATCGTCTGGACGCAGTCCGGCGCGACCCCGCGCTGCGCGAGTTCGGTACCACGGAAGCTTGTCATGGCTTTGTTCCTCATGCGTCAGTAGCTGACTTCAAAGTGCGTATGGGAGAGCCGGACTAAAACCGGCGGGCCCACGTTTCTTACTGATCGTAACTGACGTGCGGCCACCCTTCGTGGCCGTGACAGCGGGAGGACGACATGGTCCGGCACGACACCTTCACGATCTCGCGGCACCTCGACGTGCCGCCCGGCGAGGTCTTCACCGCGTTCGCCGACACCACGATCAGGCGGCGGTGGTTCCGGCTTCCCGGCAGCGAAGCTTCCTACGAGCACGACTTCCGGGTGAGCGGAGGCGAGACGGCGCGCAGCACCTACACCGGGCTGGACACCGCGCCCGAACGGCTCGAGTACCGGTCGCGATACATCGACATCGCGGGCACCCACCGGATCGTCTACGGCTACGAGGCCGTCGTCGACGGCGAGCTGCGATGGACCTCGCTGGTCACCGTCCGGCTCGATGCCGAAACGGACGGAACCCGCCTGGAATGGACCGAACAGGTGACCTTTCTCAGGTACGAGGGCGACGGCAGTGTGGACCTGGCGCACCTGCGCGGCGCAAGCGTGCTGCGGCTGAACGGCCTCGACTCGGCGCTGCAATCCGGACGTCGGCCTCAGTAACGGCAATGAAAGTGCGTGTCGGATGGAGGGATTGATTCGAGCCGCACAACGTTTCCGACCATCAATAACCATCGGATCAGCAGGAACGGACCAGGCATGACGAACATCGGGATCATCCTCGGCAGTACCCGCCCCGGCCGGGTCGGTCACCAGGTAGCCGAGTGGGTAGCCGAGCAGGGCGGCCAGCACGACGGCATCGACGTCGAGGTGGTGGACATCGAGGAC
Source organism: Micromonospora sp. NPDC023633 (assembly GCF_040640035.1). Taxonomy (NCBI): domain Bacteria; kingdom Bacillati; phylum Actinomycetota; class Actinomycetes; order Micromonosporales; family Micromonosporaceae; genus Micromonospora; species Micromonospora sp. NPDC023633. The sequence continues at coordinate 40,569 of NZ_JBFABB010000009.1, forward strand.
TACGGGCTGCCGGTCTTCGACGAGCCGCAATCACCGCTACTCGGCTCCTACGCCCACGCCCACACAAGGAAGTGGAGCAACAAGATCGCCGAATTCGACGGATACGTCTTCGTCACCCCGGAGTACAACCGATCGATCCCCGCGGCGTTGAAGAACGCCATCGACTACCTCTACGGCGAGTGGAACAACAAGGCGGCAGGCTTCGTCTCCTACGGCAGCAACGTCGGCGGCGCCCGCGCGGTGGAACACCTGCGCCTCATCACGGCAGGCCTCCACCTGGCCGGCGTACGCACCCAGGTCAGCCTGTCACTCGCCACCGACTTCGCGGCGTTCACCGCGTTCACCCCCGGCGACCGCCACAACACCATGCTCCGCCAACTCTTCACCGAGGTGACCGCCTGGGCCGAAGCGCTCGCACCACTGCGCCGACCCTGACCACACTCAAACCGCTCACGATGACAGTCAGGCCACCGCCCAGGCGATGGCCTGACCCGTCGCGGCAGCCTCCGCAAACTGATCCAGGTGCTTGATTGGCGAGAGATAAACGACGCCCGCATCTGCCGCCGACCGCGCGTCACGGATCACAGCCGCCGTCCATGTGTCGCGGCGCGCGGTGGTGCCGATGAGAGCGCCGTCCCGGACGGCCGCCCGACGCAGATTGCGGTTTTGCAACCGCAACGCGTCCCATGAGGTCAACGGTCAGTCTGCCGCACAACCCGCGCTCGATGGGCTGTTCGCCGGTGCACCACGATGGGCACGAACACCACGCCGACCGCTACAGCGATCAGGGCGGCGACCCACCACGGCAACACCGGAACCAGTAGCAAACCGAAGAACAACAGCGGCACGAACACCGCAGCGTCCGCCACGCTATGGTCGGCCGACCAGCGCCGAACCCGCGAAAAGGACAGTGCGGCAGCGCCTAGAAGCGATCCATACGTCAAGAAGGCCAGCACGCCCAAAACCGGCCCCCGTCGTTCGGCCAGCCCAAACCCTAGGAGACCGGCGAGTGCCACGGCGCCGACGAAGCGCGCGGCCCTCCACGTCTGGCCAACGGACCGCGCGGATCTAGTGAGAGGTGCCACGTCAACATCATGACGAGAGATCGCGCGTTCCACATCTGCCGTCGTCGACTCGGTATCCGCTTCTGTCGCGATCAGGGTGGGGGAGCGTGGAGTCAGTGTGCCGTCGGTGCCGGTCTGCGGCGAGCCCGCCACCACACCTCGACGAGGATCGGTGGCAGCGCGATCGCGGCGCCGGCGAACGCAAGTGCCCGGGTGCGCCGTTGCTGGATTTCTTCACGTAGTTCTTCGTAGGTGGCCTGGTGTTCGATGACGTCGCCGTGGGACCGTACGCATTCGTCGCCGGGCCCGATCAGGACATCGTGGTTGGCCGGGTTGGCCTCGAAGCAGGCGATCCTGGTCGGCTTCAGTTCCCAGTTGACGCGGTCCCAGTCGACGTCGATCCACGACTGCGACGTGCACACATCGCCTGAGCAGGAGGTTCGCACCGGCAGCTCCCAGCCGGAACGCAGCATGAGAGCACCGACGAACAAGCCCAGCAGGACAGAGCTGAGGGAGACGACCGCGCGCATGTCAGGTTGGACCGCCGGCAGTCGTGCCTGGTTCCACCAGAGGCCCTCCAGAATGATCCTTTCCGCGCTCGCCTCGGTGTACTCCACCGAGGCGAGCGCGAGATTGCGTTATCTACGTGGACTCCCATGTGGGCTTTCAAACGGGCTTACCTCGTCGAGGACGAGACGCACTCATCTGCCGCCGACCGTGCGCGTTCGGCGCCGCCTTGTCACGCCGCCGATGTGCACGGGTGAGCCACAGGCTTCAGGAGGTTGCGGTGGGCGTTGGCTTCAGACGCTTTCGCTCGACCACGCTCGTCGCCGTCACCACAGTTAGCGGCGGCACGTCCCTCGCGACGACGGCGCCTGCGCCGACGACCGAGCCACGACCGATCGTCACTCCAGGGGTGACCGTGGCGGCGGCGCCGATCCACACGTCATCCTCGATGACGATGGGCGCGTGCGTGATGAAGTCGTACCGCTCGTCGAGTTCCACGGGGTGCCCGGCCGTGCTCAGAGTCACTCGGGGACCGATCATGACGCGGTCACCGACGGTGATGCCCCCGTAGTCGAGGAAGAAACATCCCTGATTGATGAACACGCGCTCTCCGAACGATGCTCCAAGCCCGTAGTCGCAGTAGAACGGGGGCAGGATGGACACAGAGTCAGGGATCGGTTCACCGAAGATCTCGGTGAGTAGCGTCCTGCGCGCGTCGAGGTCGTCAAACGGCAGCACGTTGAGGCGCGAGGTCAGGTTCATGACGAGCCGTACGCGCTCCGCGAAGGCTCGCGACTCGGGCGTCCGTGTTCGTAGGCGTTGCTGGTTGCGCACGAGGCCATGCTGGCACGGCGAGTCAGGGACCCGGTGACGACACCGGCAGGGGGGAACGTGTCGCCCCGCGGTCGGTCCGAGCGCATCTCTCCCGCGGCGGAATGGGCGCGTATCGCTGGTCGGCGGTCTGCCCATGACCATGTGCACACATCTCCCGCGACCGATGCGCCACCAATCTGGACTGGTCGCCCGACTGGGTGAAGCCTGGGCAGGTGCACGCGTGGGAAGAGGACGGGACATTCTTCGCCCGGTGTTCTGGTGCTGCGGGATTCTCTCCCCCCTGCGTCAGCCGAGGGCGGGGCGCGTCAGCACGAGACTCTGCAGTGACGGCACGTTCCGCAGATACCGCTGAGCGCGCGCTACCCGCCTACCTCACCGGTGGGCGAAGACGAACCCGCCCTCGACGTTCGGGGCTGGGCGGTGCACCATCTCGGCCTCGACGGTGAAGCCGGCGGCGTCCAGCCAGGCCGTGATCCGATCCGGTGGGCGGCGGTGCACGTAGACGTTCATCGGGTGACCGCCGTAGCCCTCCGTCTTGAGCTGACTGACGTCGCCGGCCTGGAACCCGAGCAGCACGACCCCGCCGGGCCGCAGCACACGGTGGAACTCGGCAAGGACCGTGGGTACCTCGTCATCGGGAACGTGGATCAGGGAGAACCAGGCGAGCAGGCCGGTCAGGCAGTTGTCGGCCAGTTCGAGGCGCGTCATGGAGCCGACGTCGAAGCGTAGGCCGGGATGGTCCCGACGGGCCACCTCGATCATCACGGGCGACAGGTCGATGCCGAGCACGTCCAGGCCGATGTTGTGCAGGTGGGCTGTGATCCGGCCGGGGCCGCAGCCGATGTCGGCGACCGGCCCGTTCCCTTGGGCGCGGATCAGCTCGGCGAAGAGAGCAAAGATGCCCCGCTGGAACGGCTCGCGGGCGAGGGCGTCGCGCAGCAGATCGGCGTAGCTGACCGCCACGGTGTCGTAGGAGGTCCGGGTGTCGTCGAGCCAACCAGGAACGTGCACGGCTGCACAATAGCCTCGACTCGCCCAACGGCGTCGGTCTGGCCAGCGTCATCGACCGATGAATGAGACCGCCGTGACGGTCATGTATTCATGACCCATGATCACATGCACGGTTCTGCCGCGAGGTGCGCGTTGGACCGCTCGCCGATGTCCGCTAATCCTCGAAGTCGAACGCGAAGGTGCCCGACTCGATGCGGTCGATGAGCTCGCCGACATCATCGGCTTGCCGGATGGCGTTGTCCCATCCGCTGCTGGTGATGTCGACCAGCAGCACCGGTGCGGGGTCGCTGCGCAGGTCGAGCACGAGCTGTTCACGGGATCCGTCACCGCCGATGATCGCGATGCCGGGGTGCGCGTCGGTGCTCTCGTCCCATGCGTGGTGCAGCTCGAGCATCTCGCGTGGCGTGTTGAGCCAAACATAGGCTCCGCCTGTCATCCACCCTCGCCGGAACCACGACGCACCCTGCAAGTAGGCCCGCCACGCGGCCGGTAGCGCCCTGCCCAGCGCGTGATGGGCGTCGGTGAACTCCTGGTCGTCCACGGGACCGCGGTAGTCGGCTTCCTCGATGATCGCGCCGACGATGTGGGCGTTGAGGTCGGCAAGCTCCTCTGCGGGGATCCAGTATTCCAGCACGTCGCGGCCACCGACCTGATGAACCTCGTAACGGTCCAGGTACGCACGCTGGACCTCGAACCGGGTCACGTAGCCGATGCCACCAGCTGGGACATTCCACTCGCGGGCGATCTTTGTGGCGTACCAGCGGTTGAGTACCGGGTAGAAGATCGGCTGGTCCGGCAGACGTGGTGGCCATGCCCGCCATCCGGACGCCGCCACAAGGTCGAGTTCGTCCTGCCCGGTGGGCCGCCACAGGGTGATCGTGTCGGAGGCGTCGATGGGTCTGCTCCCTGCAACCATGGTTATCGCGTGATCGTGGCGAGCCACGAATGCAACTTTCTGATGCCGTCGGCCCCGGACGTTACCGCGGCCAGTTCGTTCAGGGCGATGACATGGGACCCAGGTACACGGATCTGGCACCCCTCTGTGTCAAGAGGCGGCGGCGAGGGTTGTTTTAGGCTGGGGTGTGGCGGGTCCGGGAAGTGACTTTTCCGAAGTGTCGATCTTGGGGTTTGGGTCGGCCGCGCTGGATTGCAGAGTCGCCCCCGCGTGTCCTCCCGGGCCCGTCTTGACCAGCTTCGCGTCGGCCACCATCTGTCGGTAGACGATGTCGGACAGACGCCGCTTCAGTGCCCGTAGGGCCTCCATCGGGGTCTTGCCCGCGGCCAGTCTGCGTCGGTAGTAGCGGCGCCCTTCGGTGTCACGGCGCAGCTGGACGATGGCCATGATGTGCAGGGCACGGTTGATGCGCCGGTTGCCGGCTCTGGAGAGCCGGTGACGGTTCTGGTCGCCGGACGAGGCGTCGATCGGTGCGGTGCCGTTCCACGAGGCGAAGTGGGCGCGGCTGGTGAACCGGGCGATGTCGCCGATGTCGCCGAGCAGGCGGGCCGCGCCGGACGGTCCGATGCCGGTCAGGTCCATCAGCCGGCTGCCGGTGTTGTTGACCAGGTCGGTGAGTTCCTGTTTCGCGGTTTTGATCTTCTTGTCGATGACGACGAGTTCGCCGATCAGCTCGGAGGCCAGCCGGCGGCGGGTCTTGCCGACCACGTCACGTGGGCGCACGGTGCCCAGCAGGGCGCGGGCCTGCTGGGCGGACAGGTCCTTCTTCGCGCCGCCGGGCACCAGTTCGAGTAGCAGGTGGTGCAGCCGGGAGACCACGTCGGTGCGGGCACGGCCGAGCTGGTCACGGCGGTCGACCAGCAGCCGTAACGCGACTGTGGTGTCGTCGGTGACGACCTGCCGCAGACCTTCGGTGCGCAGGGCGACCACAGCGACGCTGCGGGCATCGACCGGGTCGGTCTTGCGGCCCTGGCCGGTGGCGAACACGCGGGCCCGGGCGGACAGCTTCGCGGGAACGTCCACGACGGTCTCGCCGTCAGCGACCAGGCGTTGAGCGACGTGCCGGCCGATGCCGTTGCAGCCTTCGACCGCCCAAAGGCGGTCCTTGTGCTTGCGTCCGGCGGCGAGCATGGCCTGGTAGCCGTCGCGGTCGGTGCCGAACCGACCCTGCCCTACTGTCTTCTCCCGGGCGTTGATGATTTCGATGGTGGCGGAACGCTTGTGCGGGTCCACGCCGATGATGACCTGGGCCATCGTGTCCTCCCTCGATCCGACGGTGGGTCGTCGACGGGAGGGCAGCGCTACCTTGAGCCGGGCAGTCCCCTCTTGAGCCTCTCTCCGCCGCGGTGGCCGGCGGGGCGCACGCCAGATGAGAGCCACACCAACCTGCGGTGGGCAGCCGCGATGAGAGCGACCCCACCGGTCACCTCGACCAAGCCTGGCCGGGCTGCGGTCGTACCACCAGTCAATAGGTAGCCGCGATCCGCGCGCCGCTGTACCTCGCGCAAGCGACGGCACCCCCGCACGCGGTCTTGCCGACAGGAGTGCGTCGTCGAGGCAGCGTGGCGCTGCTTCCCCCGTCAGATCGGAACGCGGCAGCCGAAGGATCCATGTGGCTCGCACCGGGGTGGACACCGTGACCGGGCCGAGCAGCAGGCGAGTGCCGAGGAGAGCACGGGCGCTGAAAACCAGTCCTCCGCTTGCGCGGAGGTACCGAATCGAACGGGATAGCAGGAAGCGCCCGCATGGCCTCGGCTCTCGCCGCTTACTCAGGGATCAGCTCACTGAGCCGATCGAGTGTATACGCCTCCGAACCGTCTGGCAGGTCCTCGGGCGCCTCGATGCCGACGAAGGTGACCGGCTCGTCCGGCAGCCGGCCGTTCCACATCGTCACCTCCGTCCGCGCGCGCCAACGGTCGACAAGGTAGGACACGGTGAGGTGACGCCGCTCCATCAGTGCTCGTACCCGGTCGGCCGTGGTGAACGTGTTCTCCTCCACCCGGTTGAACGACGGCCTACCCCGCAGGTACAGGTGCAGCCACACGGCCTGCCAGCCATGCTCGCTCCTGGCGAACACCATCGGCAGCGCGACCCGGCCCTGGCCTCGCAGGTGCGAACGCGCCCGCACGGTCCGTGCGTCGAACGGGGCGCCGAGCTGGTCCCGTGTGCGGGTCTGGTACCCGAACATCGACTCGGCGACCTCGTCGAACGACTCGCCCGAATAGATGTTGACCTGCGGAACCACATAGTGCCCGCGGGCGGTCAGCGGCACGTCGATGAACTCGGTCGCACCGTTCGTCGCGTCGGTGATGTCGCCGGAATGCACCACGCCGTCGTGGCGGTAGTTCGTCCACGACACCTGGCCCGCACTGTGGAACCCGTCATCGAGCAGCAGCACCGACAGGTCGTAGTCGGTGCGACGACTGCTCTGGCGCCAGTACGTGAAGAAGCGCAGCAGCTCACCGGAGACCGACGCCCGCGAGCCCCTCGGCAGCACCGCGAAACCGCCCTCGGTCGCCTTGCCGGACAGCGGCAGTGCGACGTCGAGCACCTGCGGGTCCACCACCAGCGGTCGTTCCGACTCCGGTAGCCGGGCGCTGATCTCGGCGTCGAGCATCGACGACAGCTCGGCCACCAGCCCGGCCGGCAGCGGCGGCCGCTCGTCGGGCCCGACCCAGGCGTTGCGCGAGCGGCTCGCGTACATCCGGGCGGACGCGGGCGTCAGCCGGTTGTCGACATGCTCCCGCAACGAGAGGAGCACCCGGCCCGACGCCGAGCCGAGCGCACCGGTGACCGATTCGACAACGGCGGTCCGCTCCGACGCCGGCGCCAGCCGCAGCAGCCGGTCGGCGGATCGCAGGAGCAGGCCCGGCGCAGCCGACAGCACCGATGCGGCCCGACCGACGGCTCCGGCGCGGATCGCCACCTCCGCGCGGCCGGCGATGGTGCGTACCCGCCGCTCGCCACGCGCGACCGCGAACACCTCCTGCGCGTGCGGCCACTGGTCGTACTCGTGCGGGTGCAGCCGTTCCCCGAGCCGCTTCCACCGCTCCGCGTAGCGCACGACGTCACCCAGCTTGGCCGGACTCGCACCGACGACCTCGTCCAGCGCGGCCAGCAGCATCCGCCGCTCCGGGCGCCGGAAGGCACGAAATCGCGTGGGCGTCTCGAGCGAGGCGTCCCCACCGGAGACCTGGCAGGCAAGGCGCAGCACGTCGGTCGTCGTGTCCACGCCGACCAGCGGCCGGCCGAGGACGAGCCGGATCCCGTTGAGCACGGCACGGTTCTCCCGTACCGGAATCTCGGCCGGCTGCGCGCCGTCGACGCAGGCGACTGCGAGCTGGCTGAGGATCGCAAGGTCCGTCTCGCCGTGTGGCGTCAAGCTGCCGGCCAGGGCCAGATAGAGCCGCGCTGCCTCCACGTCTGCGGTGTCGCCGAGACGCAGCAGGGTCACCCGGTCACCGGCTGCGGTGAGCAGGTCGTCGTGCGCGGCCAACAGTTCGGCGTAGGTGTGCTGGTAGGTCCCGTAAGCCGGCAGGTCGAGCAGGTTCACCCCGCCCGACGCGACGGCGTCCCGCAGCTGCTCGTCGGTCGCCGTGCCCCCGCCGGTGAGTACGGCCGCCCGCAGCCGGTCCGTCCAGAACTCGATGGTGTCCGGCACGTCGTCCGGGAAGCCGATGAAATAGGCGTTGTGCTGGACATGGTCGCCCACCAGCTCGCGTACCGCCGAGACGACCGTAGCGGCGAGGTCCATCGCCGGCGCGGGGGCCAGGGTGCCGATGTGTTCCAGCAGCGCCCGCGACGCCGAGAACCCGACATCGAGCAGCGCCGCGTCCAGTTGCCGGGCCACCGGTGCGCCGTCGCCGGCCGCGCCGGTGCTGGCCGGCACGCGCAGGGTCTTCTGGATGATCAGCTTCTCGAGCACGTGGTCCTCCGGTCCGGTCGACTCCGGCACATGCCGGCCTGCAGCCGCGGCACAGTGGGTCGCCGGGGACTCGAACCCCGAACCCTTCGATCCAACTAGGAGAAGGAAGCACTTCCATGACCGCACAGGCGGAGAGCGGACGCGCTACTCAGTCGAATGCTCTGCCATTGAGCTAGCGACCCAGATGTCGATCATCGCATCGCCGGGTCGACATGGCTATCGGGTTTCGGGGTCCCGCAGGCGTGACGAATCCGTTGCAGGACGTGCTCGATGGCCCAGGATCCAGCACCCCCTAGAGTTTGACCTCATGGGCTGGTTCGGGACGCTGCTGCTGGCAAGACCGACGACCGCCACGCTTCCGTCGCAGCCGGGGGTGCGCGAGGCGTTCGGCTCTTCCTTCGCCACGCCAACCTTTTGGGGCAACAACAAGCTCGGGCTCTACGACCTGGGCCAGGGCTGGCAGCGAGTGGGAGTCAGCCGTTCTACACGGAGCGGCTGCGGTTCTCCGCGGGCGTGGACGATCTCGTGACGGTTACGGCGGCTCCAGCTGTGGCTGCGTACGTGTCCAACAGCGCCTGCGCCCACCTGGAGGGCCGGACTTCGGCGGGCCACAGCTTCTCGCTGCACCTACCCAACACGGACCAGCCATGCGGGCACCGGCACTCGGAGGGCAGGCCCGGGCGGGTCGACCCGGACGTCGCGGTGGATGTCTTGCGTACCTGGGCGGTGGAAGCCGGCCGGACGCCTTCGACGGAGGCCGTCGCAGCCGTCGTCACCAGCCGCGAAGACGACCTGCCGGTGATGCAGGACGCCGTGTTGAGGTTGTTCGCGGGTCTGGGCTTCACCCCGGAGGCTGAGATTCTGCCCGTCGTCAACCCTGACGACCCGGCGTTCGGAGACTACGAACTCGTGGCGGGTATGGCCGACGTCAGGGCGGCTCGTGAGCAGCACACGGTGAGCAGAGGGTGGCCGCTTGACGATGACCTGAAGGCAACCCCACAGGACCTCGACTACCTCCGCTTCCGGGATCTGCTGTGGAGTTCGGTCTACGGCGGAGGAGCGACACGGGACGAGCTGGTCGCGCAGTACCAGCAGTTGGCCGCTCGATGGAAGAAGCACTGACGGTCGCCCGGTCCCGCTCGAGGAGACGCGCGGCGGCCGGCAGGTTCGCCGCCGCCGAGGCCACACGCCTGCTGTCGCTCACCCACGAGCCGGGCACCAGCCTGCTGCTCGGTCACCACAAGCGGTGTCTTCAGACCAGGAGACGCTCCCGCATCATCGCACCCAGATTGATGGCACCCACCGCCCGAGGGCCGGTCGGATCGTGCACGGGGAGGGTGTTGTTGCGACGCATCAGCTCACGGACCGCAGGTGGCAGTCGGGGCGGGTCGTCCATGGCTGCGAGGATCTGCCCGGCGCATGAGATCAGTCGATCCGCCAGGGCGGCGGCGTCGGTGTCTATCCGCACCCGGCCGTACTCCCAGCCGGCGGTGGTGAGGTCGAGCACCTCGAACACGTGGGTCACCAGCGGGTTCGGGTCGGTCACCCGGTCGAGCCGGGGCGCCTGGCTGCCGACCACCGCGACGGCGGCGGCCACCTGCGCGTACGGGTGGAAGCCGGACGGCAACGCGATCAGTGGCCAGCGCAGTGCTGGGCCGGCCTCCAGCCACAGCGGCCGGTAGTTGCGGCGGTGCACCAGGAGCCGCCGTCCCGTTCGCCGGTGTATGTCGTGGGCCTGGGCCTGTAGGTCCGCGTAGGCCTCGTCGGCGACCTGGCTCACGATCCGGGCCGCCACCACCAGGCCGTCGTCGCCGTTCAGCATCCCGGCGATCGCCTCGGCCTGCTCGGGAAACCGGATCTGCGCGTGGGCGCCGTACCGTTGCTGGACGTCCCGTAGCAGCGCCTGCTGTCGTCCCGGGTCGAGCTGGACCCGCCCGCCGCCCAGCAACCGCTGGAACCAACGCATTTCGCCTCGTTTCAGCAGAGCCGTCCCGGACTGGGGCAATGCTAGTGCGTCGGGCCCTTCTCGTGTCCGAAGGGGTGGCCGAGCGATCCCCTTGACCTTGACTGCACTCGCTCTCGTCGGCACCCGATCCAGCCATCGCCTCCTGTCGTGGGTCTGGCGAGGCGCTGTGAGCCTGCGCTGAGGCCCGCTCTGTCTGGTGCGGCAGGATGCTGGTGTGAGCGCGGAGGAGAACGACGAGTTCGAGGAGGTCGCCGATGTCCTTCGAGGGCGGGCGACCGTTGACGCGGAACTTCGCCCGGCGCTTGAGACGCTTGAGGCTCGGCTCGGTCAGCCCGTCATTGCCCTTACCTGCGGGTCCATGAACTATGTGGCCGGCCACGGAGTCCCGGGCGTGGAGGTTCCGACCATCACCGCCTGGGTACGTGGCGCGGCACTCGACCATGATCGCCGCCTGGAGGCGGACGCCCTGCTCGATCAGATCGTTGCCGAGTTCGGTCCGTGGCGGTGGCGGCAGTTCACGGCACGGGCGTTGCGGATCGGGAGCCTTCGAAGTTCGCGCGCCCGGCGCATCGCAGCGCTAGCCGGCGTCGAGTACGTGACTGATCCGATCCTGAGCGGGCTGGGGTACTTCGATGAGGAGGCCACGGCACGCGTCATGGCAGCGATACCGCAGCAGCGGTGGGACCAGTCGCGCGACGACTGGGGAGACAGCGTCTGGACCGTCGCGGTGAACGCGGATCTTCACCGCATATCCGTGTTCGTCCACACTGCGGCGCAGGTCGCGCAACTGCAGCAGACACCGCGATGGCATGAGTGGGAACGACAGCTCCGCGCCCTCATCGCCGAGGAGGACGAGTTCGGGTCGACGAGCATCGTCCCGGTCAATATCGCTCTCGAGAGCCGGGAATCATTCGAGTCCGACTGCCAGGGGAACTGGAGCTACTACTGGTACTGAGGTTCGTGCCGCGCTCGCGCTCGCGCCGAGCACCACACCGGTGGCCCGCCGTCGCGACAGGCCGGCGTCGACCACCGGCTGCGCCCCCGGCCTCGGGATCGGTCGAGGGTCGCGATGGCTCCTGGGCGAAGAGCAGGGGAGGGGTGGGGCGGCGGTGTTGCTGCCGGCTGGCGTGGTGTCGGCATGGCTGTCTCGTTGCCCTCGTCTGGCCGGGCTGCGTCGTAGCGCCAGTTGACGAACAGCCGGTGAGAGTGCGTCGCTCGACCGGCAGCCTCGCGATCAAAGCAGCTCGCCGGCGCAGCGTTCATGCTTGCCACAGCCATAGCAGGTGTATCGCATGCAGCCGGTGCAGATCCCGAGGTTCTCCAGTCGGTACCGGTCATGGCAGGTGGAACAGATCTCGCGGCTGTTGAGCATGGCGTTCCAGCCGGCGGACCCGCCATTGAGTTCGTGCGAGGCGGCGACGAACTCGGCCAGCTCGGCATCGTAGGTCGGAGCCGTCGGGTCGCCGATCTTGTAGTTCAAGCTCCAGCAGTAGACCGCGAAGAACGCCGTGTCGGTGACCAGGAAAGCGCGACCGCGTCCGTCCCGGACCCAGGCGTCGTGGAGGTGCTGGACGCGTTCCCGGAAAGGTCGCGAGCCGTCCAACATCACGTGTTCGCCAGTCATCATGGCATTATGCGGGCAGAGTCGAGTGGTGGTTGCAGCGGCGCTGGTGCGCCGTGGGCTCGTTGCACACCGGCGGCGTCACCTGTTCGATCCGCTCCCGGACGCATGTCGGGCATTGTCCGCGCTACTCAGGACGGCGGCCGGGGTGTGTCGCCGACCGGCCGCCCTGCCCGCCGCGACCCCAGGGGAAGTAGTGACGACGCGGTCGGGGCCGGCACCGCGCCGGGCCCCGACCGCGTATCGGGAATCAGCCCTTGCGACCCTGGGTGGCGACGCCCTCGATGAAGTACCGCTGGCCGAAGCTGAACAGCAGCAGCATGGGCAGCGTGACGAGCAGCGAGGCGACCATGACGTACTGGTAGTCGCCCTGCCCGCCGGCCGTGGGGCTGTACTTCGTCATGGCGTACGCGATGCCGAGCGGAGCGGTGAAGTCCTCCATCGACTCCCCGTTGAGATAGATCAGCGCGCCCTGGAAGTTGTTCCACGCCGCCTGGAACTCGAACAGGAAGACGATGACGAACGACGGGATCGACAGCGGCATGGCGATCTTCCAGAACAGCTGCCAGTAGCTGGCCCCGTCGATCCGGGCCGCCTCGAACAGCTCCCGGGGCAGGCTCAGGTAGAACTGCCGTTGCAGGAAGATGTAGAACGCCGAGCCGAACAGGTTGGCGCCGAACAGCGGCACCCAGGTGCCGAGGAGACCCGTCTCCTTCCAGATCAGGTACATCGGGATCATCGTGACCGCGCCGGGCAGCATCATCGTGCCCAGGACCAGCCCGAACAGGAGGTTGCGGCCGGGGAAGCGGAAGTACGCGAACCCGAAGGCCACCATCGAGCTGGAGATGGCGACCGTTATCGCGGCGAGCAGTGCGATCGACACGCTGTTGAACACCCAGTGCAGCAGCGGCAGCTCGCTCCAGACCTGGACGTAGTTGTCCCACCGCCAGGTCTTGGGGATCAACGAGTTGTCGAACACCTGGCTGGCCGGCTTGAGGCTGGCAGCGATCAGCCAGACCAGGGGATACAGGAACAACGCGGCGAAGCCGACGAGCAGGAGGGTGAGCAGTACCCGCCCGAGCGTCCATCTCGTGGGTCGGCGCCCGGACTCCCGTAGCCCTCCGGAGGGCGCGGCGTCCACGGCCTGGGCCAGGACGGGGGCTGCGGTGGGTGCCGTGCTGGGGCCGATTGTCGTCACGACCGCTCTCCCTCGTAGTACACGAAGCGGTTGCCGACCTTGACCTGGATGAAGGTCAGGATCATCAGGATGACGAAGAGCAGCCAGGCCATCGCCGCCGCGAAGCCGAAGTTGAACTGCCGGAACGCCTCCTGGAACAGGTAGACCGCGTAGAACAGCGACGCCTCCGGCGCCGGGTTGTTCTGGTCCCGCCAGAACAGCAGGTAAGCCTGGTCGAAGACCTGGAACGCCGCGATGGTCAGGATGATGACGTTGAAGAACAGCGCCCCGGAGATCATCGGCAGGGTGATGGAGAAGAACTGGCGGACGGGGCCCGCCCCGTCGAGCGCGGCGACCTCGTATAGGTCACGCGGCACGTTCTTCAGCGCGGCCAGGAAGATGACCATCGTGCCGCTGACCGTCCAAAGGGCCATGAGCACGATCGACGGCTTGACCCACGTCGGGTCCACCAGCCACTGCGGGCCCTCGACGCCGATGAAGCGCAGACCCTGGTTGATGGCGCCGGTGTTGCCGTTCAGCAGCAGGAAGAAGATCGACGCCGTGGCCACCGCCGGGGTCATCTTCGGCAGGTAGTAGACCGTGCGGAAGAACCCGGCGCCGCGGCCCACCCGGTTGAGCAGCACCGCCAGCAGCAGCGCGAAGCAGATCTCCAGGGGTACGGCCAGCACGGCGTAGAACAGGGTGTTCGCCAGCGCCTTGGCGACCTTCGGGTTTTCCAGCAACGCCTCGTAGTTGCTGGTCCCGGTCGGTCGGATGACGTTGGTCGCCAGGTTGTACTTGCTGAACGAGATGACGAGGCTGTAGATCATCGATCCGGCGGTGAAGACGAGGAAGCCGATGATCCACGGCGAGATGAAGAGGTAGCCGGCCAGCGCCTCCCGGCGGTTGTACTTCCTTCCCCGGCCCGGCCGCTTCCTGCTGCTGTCGCGAGTGCCGTCGCCGGAGGGTGCGACGGTGGTACTTGTCATCCAACGCCTCCATGGTGTGCCGGGTGCCGGAGGTTCCCGGGGTGGATCGCAAGATCTCCCACAATGGGGCGTGGCGGCCCCCCGCGCCATGCGAGGACCCGCCACGCCCACGAGAAACGTTGCTGGCGGTCAGCCGCCGGTAACGGTCTTGTACGCGCTCATCGATGCCGTCTGGGCGTCGGCGAGCGCCTGCTGGGCGGGCTTGCTGCCGAGCAGCGTGGCGGTGACGGCGTTCAGCAGCTCCTGCTTGATCTGCTGGCCGGCCGGCGACGCTCCCACGCTCTTGCCGGCGCCCGCGACCTCGTAGTACGTGCTGATCACCTGGTCGAAGCCGGCGTCACCGCTGGGCTTGACGAACTTCTCCCGGATGGCCTTGTCGGACACCGGCGACCCGGTGAACAGGCCGGTGTTGATGGACTTCTTCTCCTGCACCGTCTTGGCCCGGGCCTCGGCGGCGGCGTTCCAGGAGCCCTCCTCGGTCAACGCGAGCGCCCACTTGCAGGCGGCCGAGGGGTTCTTCGCCTGGGCGGGGATCACGAACGAGGTGCCGCCGGCCTGGGTGACCGGGTTGCCGTCCTTGCCCTTGAACGGCACGGCGCCCAGCTTGATCTTGTCCTTGTACGGCGAGAGGACGTTGGGGTACCACTGGGCGTCCACTTCCGCCCCGACCTGGTTCTGGACGAACTGGTTCTTCTCGCCGAACATGTCGAACGAGTCGGTGAAGCTCTTGTACTTGGCGAACCCGCCCTGCGCGTCCACGATCTTCTTGAGCAGTTCGAGCGCGGCCACGTTGTTCGGGTCGTCCAGGGTGGGCTTGCCGTCCGCGTCCGCGAGCTTGCCGCCCATGCCGACGAGCCAGAGGTTGATCTGGCCGGTCGCCTGCGGGTTGAACCCGAGCGTCGTCGGCACGCCGTTGCTGGCCTTGTACATCTTCGCGACGGCAGCGAGCAGCTTGTCGGGGCTCGACGTGTCGATGTCGGCGTCCTGCACGCCCGCCGCGTCCATGGCCTTCTTGTTCAGGATGATCGCCGCCGGCTGGTAGAACTGCGGCACCGCCCACATCTGGCCCTTGTACGTGACGTCGTTGGCCACGGACGGGTACCAGCGGTCCTTCGTGACCTTGTGGACCTCCAGGCACTTGTCCAGCGGCTGGATGAGGCCCTGGGCGGCGTAGGTGAGTACCAGCTCGCGGTCCATCTGCACCACGTCGGGGACGTTGCCGCTGGCCTGACGGGTGGTGAACTTCTGCGCGTCGAAGCCGGTCTGGTCCATCTCGATCTTGACGCCGTCGAGCTGCTTCGCCGCGTACTCGATCCGGGCCTTGCCGACGTCGTCGGCGTTGTTGAAGCCCCAGGCACTCAGGGTGCCGGTGGGCTTGGCGTCGAAGTTCGCGGCCTCGCCGCCGTTGTCGCCTTCGGACGAGCCACAGGCGGCAGTCGCGACAAGTGCGGCGGCGACGCCTGCGGCTATGAAGGCAGCTCGCCTTTTCCTCATCTGGGTCCCTTCGACGGCGTGCGGGGCCGGCAGGACCGGCCCTCAAGAGGCTGAATCCAGCATGGAATCCGTACCAGGCGGGACCGTATCCGAACGTGACACCGGACACAAGTGGAGAATGTTTCCATTCGATATCGGCCCAGGTCAGACGCAAAGCTGGGGTTGCCAGAGCGGCCAAAGTGGAGTTGGATCCGGTGTGACAACGATGCCACAATCGGGGGCCTGAGTGTCGACCATCAGCCAGATCCTGCTCATCGGACATACCCACCACGACGTTGGCTACACCAACAGCCCGCGGCTGCTGGACGACCAGCACCGGCGCGTCGTCGCCGAGGTGCTGCGGCTCTGCGAGGCGTACCCGCAACCGGGCCCGGCCCAGTTCCGCTGGACCTTCGAGGTGGCCCGGCCGGTGCTGCGCTACCTCGCCGAGACCGGCGAGGCTGGGGCGGCGCGGCTGCGGCGGCTCGTGCACGAGGGCCGGGTCGCCGTGACGGGTGGCTACCTCAACATGACCCAGTTGCCGTCCGATGCGGAGTTCGGGGCGGCGTACGACGCGCTCCAGGTGCTTCGGGCCGCCGGGCTGCCGGTCCGCACCGAGCAGCACGGCGACGTCAACGGGATCCCCTGGGGCACCGTCGACGCGATGCGCCGGGCGGGGATGTCCCGGCTCGTGATGGCGCTCAACCCCGACCACGGCCGGGCGCCGTACGAGCAGCCGACCGGGTTCTGGTGGGAGGGTCCCAGCGGCCAGCGGGTGTTCGTGTGGCTGTCCACGCACTACGGCATTGGCGAGGAGTGGGGGATCGTCGACGGCGACGTGGTCGCCGCGCAACGCCACATCGCGGCCTTCGTCGAGCGACTGGCGGCGCGCCCGGACTACCCGTACGACGTCGCGGTGGTCCACGCGGCGAACGACAACCGCTGGCCGACGCCGTTGTTCCTCGACGTGGTACGGCACTGGAACGCCGTACCGGGCAACCCGCCGATGCGCACCGCGACCATCGACGAGGCCCTCGACCTGCTGGAGCCGCAGGCCAGCCGGGCGGACGTGCCGGTCGTACGCGGCGAGTGGTCGGACTGGTGGTCGCACGGCCACGGCTCCACGGCCCGGGAGGTGGCCGTCTACCGGGAGGCCCGGTCGTTCGCCCGGGCGGCCCAGACGAGTCTCGGGCTGACCCTGCTCAGGGGGGACGGCGAACCGGCCCTCGCCCACGTGCTCGGCTACCGGCGCGGGCCGACGCGGCTGCGCGACGAAGACGAGGTGGTCGCCGACCTGGCCAGGGTGGACGAGGACCTGCTGCTCTTCGGCGAGCACACCTGGGGCTCCTGGGAGACGTACTCCAAGCCGCACTCCACCTTCAGCCACTCGCACTGGAACGCCAAGGCCGGGTTCGCGTACCAGGCGTACGACCTCGCGCGTGACCTGGCCGTCGAGGGGATGTTCCGGCTCGCGGCGAGCGGCGCGGGCCCGGCCGACGCGGCGCCCGTGCCGGCCGCGGGCGACGGGATCCTCGTGGTCAACCCGACCGAGCGGGACCGGACCGAGCCTGTCGAGGTCGAGCTGGACACGACCCGCCGGTGCCGGCTGGTCGCCCGGGCGCCGGCCTTCGGTGTGGCACTGCTGCCGCCGCCCGCAGCAGCGTCGACGGCGCGGCACGGCCGGGAGATCGCCAAGGGGCCGTACCGGGTGGTGGTCGATCCGGCGCGCGGCGGTGTGGTGTCCCTGGTCGACCAGCGCGACGGTCGGGAGCTGGTGGACGCCGCCGTGCCGCACGGGCTGGGCGCCGTCGTGATCGAGAGGATCCCCGCCGGCTGCGACCATCCGATGGTGGTGCGCTCGCCCAAGGACTTCCATCCGGATTTCCCGGGACCGGACTTCGAACGGCTGGTCGCCCGGGGCGAGGACGAACCGACGATCGCCGAGTCGGCCGAGCTGGCAACCATCACGTGGCGGGTCACCCCGCCGGATCTCCCGGCGGCCACCGTGGCGCTCACCCTCTACCGCGACGTCGACGTCGTGGACCTCGACGTGCACCTGGTCAAGCCCGCGAGGCTGGAACCGGAGAGCATCTTCGTGGCGTTCCCGTTCGCGGTGCCCGACCCGGAGTTCCTGCTGGAGACCACTGGCGCGGTGTACGCGGCCGAGACCGAACAGCTCCCGGACACCAGCAAGGACTGGTACTCGGTCCAGCACGCCGTCGGCGTGACCAACCGCGACCACGGCATCCTGTGGGGCAGCTTCGACGCGCCGCTGGTGCAGGTGGGCGGCTTCCACACCGGACGGTGGGCGCGGACCCTCGCGGTGGCCGGTGGACAGGTGAACAGCTGGCTGATGAACAACCTGCACTTCACCAACTTCCAGGCGAGCCAGGACGGGACCCGGCGGTACCGGTACCGGTTCGCCGCGCGCCCCGGCCCCGTGACCCGCGAGCAGGTCCGGGTGTACGGCCGGAACCTGCTGGAACCCCTGCAGGCGCGGCGGTACGCGGGACCGGTCGCCGTGGCGGGCGGCAGCGGGCTCCGGGTGGAACCGGCGGACCGCCTGCTCGCCGAGGTCCGGCCGGCCGGCGGGCAGGCGGTGCGGGTACGGCTGCGCAACATCGGCGCCGAACCGGTGGCGGCCACCGTCGACTGGGCCGGCCCGGGGGTGACCGGCGGCGGCCCGGTGACCGTCGCCGGCCACGGGGTCGCCGACGTGACGCTGCGCCGCGCCGACGACCCGCCGTCCTGACCGCAGCGACCCAGGCGTGATCTTCGCTGACTGACAAGGTCAGCGAAGATCACGCCTGGATGTCACCACACTGTCTCAGGCCTGCGCCGGCGTCAGTCGGAGCGTCACCACCTGGAACGGGGTCAGGGCGAGGTGGAC
Organism: Micromonospora sp. NPDC023633; assembly: GCF_040640035.1. Classification (NCBI taxonomy): domain Bacteria; kingdom Bacillati; phylum Actinomycetota; class Actinomycetes; order Micromonosporales; family Micromonosporaceae; genus Micromonospora; species Micromonospora sp. NPDC023633. The sequence continues at coordinate 58,981 of NZ_JBFABB010000009.1, forward strand.
GGCGTCGCCCTCGACCGTGACCGGGGCCAGCGCGGCGACCGCTTCGTCCGCCCGCTCCAGCAGGTCGACCACCCGCGCCTCGGCGAGGTCGAACGAGGTGCGCAGGCGGGCGCGGGCGCGTCCGCCGAGCGACTCGTACAGCCGGACGATCACGTCGCCGGAGCGGTCGTCGGCCAGCTTCACCGCCTCCACCACGACGGCCGGGTCGCTGACCTCGATCAGCGGGTCCACCGGGTGCCCACCGGTGCGCCGGCGCACCGGCAGGTTGGCCCGGTAGCCCTCGCGTACCGCGTCCTCGATCTCCGCCCCGCAGACCAGCGCGTAGCCGAAGCGGTGCGCGCCCCGGTCGGTGTCCGGGTCGGGATAGCGGGGGCCGCGCAGCAGCGACAGCCGTACGGTGGTCGGCTGCGCGCCCTGCGCGTCGCCGGGCGGCCGGCGCGTCACGTCGTGGCCGTACGTGCCGTCGTTGACCAGCGCCACGCCGTATCCCGGTTCGCCGACGTGCAGCCACCGGTGCGCGCAGATCTCGAAGCGCGCCGCGTCCCACGAGGTGTTGGTGTGGGTGGGCCGCTGAAGGTGGCCGAACTGGATCTCCGAGCTGGAGTGCGGGGCCTGGACGTCGATGGGGAAGGCCACCTTGAGGAACGTCTCCCGCTCGTGCCAGTCCACCTCGGTCTCGAACCGCAGCACCCGCTCCCCGGCGGCGAGGGACACCGTCTGCACGTACGCGGAGTTCCGGTCGTTGCGGCTGATCCGGACGCGGACGCACCGGGGATCGTCGGCCTGGACCGTCAGCTCGGTGACCTCGGTGAGGTCGTGCCGCCGGTTGCGGTAGAACTCGTCGACGTCCCAGGCGTCGAACTTGTTCGGCAGGTCCGGGTGCAGTTGCAGGACGTTGGCCGGGGCGCCGGCCGGCAGCACCTCCCGGTCGGCCACCAGGTCGCGGACCGCCGCGAGGGTCCCGTCGGCGGCGATGCGCACCCGGAGCAGGCCGTTGTCCAGCACGGTGCCGTCCGGGCCCGTCCGCACCGACACCTCCTCAGCGGCGGCGTCGGGCGCGGTGCCGTCCGCACGGGTCGTCGCGATCCCGAGCGCCGGCACGCCGGGCCGCGCGTGCGGCGCGGCGTTGGCGACCAGCGGCACCGACCCCGGGCCGGTGAGCGCCGCGAGCGCCGCGTCGATCAGCGTTTCGAGGCGGTCGGCCAGTCTCGCGTACGTCTGCCGGGCCTCGCGGTGCACCCAGGCGATCGAGCTGCCCGGCAGGATGTCGTGGAACTGCAGCAGCAGGGTCTCCTGCCAGATGGCGTCCAGTTCGTCGTACGGGTACTCGTGGCCGGTCCGCGCCGCCGCCGTGGCGCACCACAGCTCGGCCTCGCGCAGCAGGTGCTCGGTGTGCCGGTTGCCGCGCTTCATCGCCGACTGGCTGGTGTACGTGCCCCGGTGGTATTCGAGGTACATCTCGCCGTTCCACACGGGCGCGTCCGGATACTCGTGCTCCGCCTCGGCGAAGAACTCGGCCGGGGTGCGGATGGCCAGCCGGGGCGAGCCTTCGAGGTCGGCGACCCGGCGGGCGATCTCCAGCATCTCCCGGGTCGGCCCGCCGCCGCCGTTGCCGTAGCCGAACGGCAGCAGCGACGCGGTGGAGCGCCCGTGCTCGGTGAAGTTGGCGACCCCGAACGCCAGCTCGCGCCCGCTCAGCTCCGAGCTGTACGTCTCGGCCGGCGGGAAGTGGGTGAAGATCCGGCTCCCGTCGATGCCCTCCCACCAGAAGGTGTGGTGCGGGAAGCGGTTGGTCTGGTTCCAGGACATCTTCTGGCTGAGGAACCAGCGGAATCCGGCGAGGCGGGCGAGCTGCGGCAGGGACCCGGAGTAGCCGAACGAATCCGGCAGCCAGACCTCGCGTGGCTCGACGCCGAACTCGGCGGCGAAGAACCGCTTCCCCTGGGTGAACTGGCGCACCAGGGCCTCGCCGCCCGGCATGTTCGTGTCGGACTCCACCCACATGCCGCCGACCGGCAGGAACTGCCCGCTGGCCACCTTCTCCGCCACGCGGCGGTACACCTGCGGGTGGTGCTCGCGCAGCCAGGCGTACTGCTGGGCGGAGGAACAGGCGAAGACGAGCTCGGGGTACTCGTCGGCGAGCGCCACGACGTTCGAGAAGGTGCGCGAGCACTTGCGGATCGTCTCGCGTACCGGCCAGAGCCAGGCGGAGTCGATGTGCGCGTGACCGACGGCGGTGACCCGGTGGGCGCTCGGCGCCGCCGGGGAGGCGAGGACGCCGGCCAGCCGCTTGCGGGCGGCGGGCGCGCTGCCGGTGAGGTCGCCGAGGTCCAGCTCGTCGAGCATCAGCTCCAGGGCGCGACGGATCTCGTGGTGCCGCGGGTCGGTCACGGCCAGCTCCAGGGCGAGCTGGTGCAGCACCTGCACGTCCAGGACGAGCGCGTACACCTCCTCGTCCCGCATCGCCAGTTCCGCCCGGTCGAGCCGGTAGAGCGGCGTGTCGGGGGCGGTCTCCCGGTCGCCGAGCTGCGTGACGGTGCCGTCGAAGCGGGGGTTCGCCGCGGCCTCGACGTACACCTGGACGCGCTCGCCGCCGGCCGCCTCCCGCGCCACGGGCACGTACGCCGTCCGCGGCTCGATGCCCTTGATCGGCGTGCCGTCCGCCGTGTACGCGAGGCCCTCCGAGCGGAATCCGGGCCCGGCCCGTTCGAAGCCGAGATCGACGATCAGTTCCACCCGCCCGCCGCGCATCCGCTCGGGCACCTCGCCGGTGAACCGGAACCAGGTGGTGCTCCAGGCGGGGCCCCAGAACTGGCCCACGGTGAACGGCGCGTAGGGCAGCGCCAGCCCGACGTCGGCGGGCACCGGCTCGCCGGGCAGGTGGGCCGCCTCGACGGTCACGGGTTCGACGTCGCGGTAGATCGCGGGGATCAACCGTTCGAGCAGAACCCGGTCGATCCGTTGGGTCAGGTTGGACAGAGAGCGATGCATCGGGAAGCTCCCGGGGGAGTGAGCGGCCGGACCGCTTGTGGGAACGAACCCACAGACGCAACCACACGCTTTTTGCTCGTGTCAATGCGTTCCGACCGTCCGATCCCTGGTCTTAGGGGGCCTGTTTCCGCTATCTTGGCGGCTCCATAGTGGCATCGATCCCAGAGTGAGAAGGACGTGCACGCCAAGGTGACCGGCCCCCTGCCCGCTGCCGTGGCAGCCCCCACGCCACTGCGTAACGCGGCCGGTGCGACGGCCGGCTCGGCGCTCGGGACGGTCGACGTCGTCTGGGCCGACGGCCGTGCCGAACCGGCCGCCGACGGGCCGTTCACCGCCACCCTCCACTGTGCGCCGCCGTCGGCCACCGGGCGACGGAACGTCCGGCTGACCGTCGAGTACCGGGGCGAAACGGTGGTGGACGCGGGAATCCGGTACCGGGTCGAGCTCGCCGCCGACCCCGACCCGCCGTGGTGGCTGCTGCCCGGCGCGTTCTACGGCGAGAACCGGCCGGCGGACTGCCTGCGGGTGTATCCCCGGTTCGCGGTCGACGGCGCCGACCACGCCGGCATGGTGAGCGACCACTGGGAGTTCCGGGCCGACCGGGCGGCCACCCCGGCGGTGTTCGGCTGGGCCGGCGAGGGCGGCGTCGCCCTGGTCGCCGACGAGACCACCGCCCTCGGCATGACCGGGCTGGGGTTCGGGCACGACGCCGGGCGCGGCCGCGGACACCTGCACCTGACGTTTCCGTTCCGGGAGGCCCCGGTCAGCTACGACGGATCCGCGGCACCGAGGCCCGCCGAGGTCAGCACGCACACCTGGCGCCCGGGCGAGCGGGTGGAGGTGGAGTTCGCCGTCTACGCGCTGGACCGGGACCGGCACGGCTACGCGGCCGTGCTGCGTGAGGAGCACGCCCGCCAGGCCGCGTCCGCCCCGCTGCGGCCCTGGGTCGACGTCACACAGGCCGCCGCGCTGGCCGCCGAGGGGTTGTGCCGGTGGCACTACGCCGAGCCCGGCGTCCTGCTGGAGACGGTCGCGTTCGACCGGGGCATCAGCGGCCAGGACGGGCTGCCCGTGGACCGGCAGGCCATGCACGTGGGCTGGATCAGCGGCATTCCGTGGGCGTACGCCCTGCTGGCGCACGGCCGGCGGGTCGGCGCGACGGCCGACGTCACGGCCGCGGAACGGGTCATCGACTTCTGCTGCGCCGAGCTGGCCCCGTCCGGCACCTTCTGGGGCGTCTGGTACCGCCACCGGGGCTGGGCGCAGAGCTGGTCACCGGTGCCGCACACGCTGCACTCGCGCACCCTCGCCGAGGCGACCCAGTTCCTCGTCCGGGCCCTGGAACTCGACGGCGACCCGCGCGGCTCGCGGCCGGCGTGGATCCACGCGGTCCGGTCCAACCTCGACGCGGTCGTCGCCCGGCAGCGGCCGGACGGCAACCTCGGCTCGACCCACCACGCGCTGACCGGCGAGGTGCTCTCCTGGGCCGGCTGCGCGGGACTGGCCTGGGTGGGCGCCCTCGCCGAGGCCGCCCGCTGGGACGGGCCGGACGGCGCCGGGGGCGCTTACCTGGCCGCCGCCGTCCGGGCCGGGGAGTACTACGCGCCGTTCGTGGAGAGCGAGTTCCTGCACGGCGCGCCGGAGGACGTGGACCTGGCCCCCACCTCGGAGGACGGCTACGTTGCCGTGATGGCGTACCTGGCGCTGTACCGCCGGACCGGCGAGCGGCGCTGGCTGGACCTCGCCCGCCGCGCCGCGGACTGGACGCTGACCTTCCGGTACACGTACAACACCACGTTCCCGGCCGGCACCCTGCTGCACACCTACCGGTTCGCCACCCGGGGGGCCGACAACGCCTCGCCCTCCAACCAGCACCTGCACGCGTACGGGCTGATCTGCACCGCCGAGTTCGCGGAACTCTCCACCGCCTGCGGCGACCCGCACTACGTCGAGCGTGCGCGCGAGGCGCTGGCCTGCTTCCGCCAGTTCGTCGCGCGCTTCGACGGCGACTTCAACGCGTACCGGGGGATGGTGAGCGAGCGGTACTACCAGACCGCCTGCTTCCAGCCGAAGGGCATGCTGCTGACGCTGTCGCACGCGTGGAGCGTGGGGGTGCTGCTGCTCGGCTGCGAGCAGGCACTGGCCGACCCCACCCTCCTGGTCCCGCCCCGCTGACCCCACCCCGGACGCGCAGCGCGGAGGCGGGGTCAGCGGGGGAGCGGTCCCGCGCGCCGGGGCTCAGCCGACCTCGCGGCGGCGCTGGTTCGGGGCCAGCCGCTCGGCCGGCATCGTCGCGTCGGAGGACTCGCGGTCGGGCTCGGTGCTCCGCCGCCCGCCCGGCGCCGCCGGCATCGTCGACTCCGTGACCGACCCGGGCGACGCCTCGGCGAGGTCCCACTCGATGAGGTCGACCTCCCGCACGGCGCCCCCGTCGACCGGCACCCGGAAGGTGCGGAGTTGGCTGGGACCGAAGTCGGCCTCGACGACCCGACCGAGCACCGGCAGGTCGATGCGGACCCGGGCGGGCCGGCCGGTGGTCTCCACCGCCCGGACGATCAGGTCCGGGGTGGGACCGCCGTCCTCGTGGCCCTTCACGGCGGTCACCATCACCTGGTCACCGCCGTCCGACAGGTAGCTCTGCTCGGCCGGCAACGGACCCCGGTGGAAGCTCTCCAACATGGCCCGGACCGGCGCGCCCAGCTCGGCCGCCCGCCGGGCCAGGCCGGCCTGCCGCCAGTCGCCCCCGTGCGGCACGAGCAGGTAGCGGAAGGACTGGATCCCCTGGTCCTGGTACGAGTAGAAACCGTCCGGATCGAGCTGGCGCGGATCGTGCCAGGAGTAGACGGGACTGCGTACGGCGGTGATGCCGATGCTCGGGGTGTCCCCGCCGGGAGTGCCCGGCGAGACGTCGTACCCGTGCTTGGCGTTGTTGACCACCGCGAGCCCGGCGGGCCGGCCGCCCACCGTGCCGGTGACGTCCACCCACGACTGGGCGGGGTTCTCCCCGCCGTCGACCGGCTGCCCGATGGAGCCGAACGGAATCTCGTAGGTGGCGACCGGGTCGCTCACGGCCGTCGGGAAGCAGAGCTTGAGCAGGTGCGCCCGCTCCCGCCAGTCGAGGGTCACCCGGACCTCGACGTGGTCGTCGCGGTGCCCGAGGATGAACTCCTCCACCAGGGTGGAGCGGTTCCATTCCCGCTCCACCCGGAGCCGGGCGCGCAGCGGCCCGGCCTCGCGCAGGGTGACCCGGCTGGTCCGCATGGGCGTCCCGGGCCACCGGTACGAGACGACCCGGTGCCCCCAGGTGTCCGTCGGGTCCTGGCAGATCTGGGTGTGCTCGCCGCTGGCGCCGGCTGCCAGGTCCACCCCGGTCCGCTTGTCGAGCAGCCCGCGCAGCCACCCGGTCTCCGGGTCGATCTCCACCCGGAGCAGGTCGTTCTCCAGGACCGTGTCGGTGGCCCGCAGGCTGCCCGCGTGCCGCTCGCTGACCTGCGCGTCCGCCGGCGCGGCACCGGACCGCAGCCGGTAGAGCCGGTAGCCCAGCGGCGGCAGCACCGCCTCGAACACCGTCGCCCCGCGTCCCTTGTCGTCGGTGGTGGCCACCGACTGGGTCCGCTGGGCGAGCGTCACGCGGTCGTCGGCGTCCACCACGTGCACCCCGGTGGGCTGGGCGCCGTACTGGAGTTCCACCTGCGCCGTCACCGGCCAGGGATGCGGATTGAAGACCAGGACGGGCTGGGTGCCCTCGGCCAGCGGGATGTCGACGTGCCGGGCGATCACGTTGTGCGTACGCGTGACGATCCGCTTGGCGACCGCCACCGCCTCGCCGAGCTGGTCGCGGGCGTCGTCGTACGCGCTCTCGATGGCGGAGCCGGGCAGCACGTCGTGGAACTGGTTGAACAGGATCTGCCGCCAGGCCCGGCCGAGGTCGTCGGTCGGGTGGTCCAGCCCGAACAGCGTCGAGCCGATCACCGCCCACCGCTCCGCGGAGAGGACCGCGGCCTGCGCGCGGCGCTGCCAGAGCTTGATCCCGGAATGCGCCGAGTAGCAGCCCGGGGCGTGCATCTGCAGGTCGTCCCGCCACACCGGGAGCTTCGCCAGCCCTTCGGCGCCCTGGTTCTTGGCGAACTCGTCGAAGTAGCGGGCCGGCGAGGAGATGACCATCCGGCCGAACGAGCCCATCCGGTCGTAGCGGTGGATGGATTCGATGTTGGCCCGGGTGGGTCCGCCGCCGTGGTTGCCGACGCCGAAATAGATCATCATGTCGCCCAGGCCGTGGTCGAGCACGCCGAGCGACTTGTCGGTCTGCCCCGCCACGTCACCGGGTGGACTGCAGTACTCGAACGGGATCCGGTAGGCGAGCACCCGGGAACCGTCGGGCGACTCCCACCAGAAGGCGGTGCCGGTGAGGCTGGACTCGTGCGGGCCGGGCCGCAGGAAGCAGTACGCGTGCATGCCCTGGCCGCGCAGGATCTGCGGCAGCATGCCGTGGTGTCCGAACGGGTCGACGTTCATGCCGACCGTGGCGGTGACCCCGAACTTCTCCTTGAGATAGCGCTGGCCGTAGAGCCCCTGCCGGACGAACGACTCGCCCGAGGGCATGTTGCAGTCCGGCTCCACCCACCAGCCGCCGACCATCTGCCAGCGGCCCTCGGCGACCCGTTCCCTGATCCGGGCGAACAGCTCCGGGTCGGACTCCTCCACCCAGCTCAGCAGCACCACCTGGTTGCAGGTGAACACGAAGTCCGGATACTCCTCCATCCGGTGGATCGCCGACCAGAAGGTAGCCCGGGCCTCCTGGTAGCCCTCCTGCCACGGCCACAGCCAGACCGGATCGAGATGGGCGTTCCCGATCATGTGCAGGGTGCGTTGCGGCGTCGCCGCCGGGCGGCGCGCGGGGTACAGGCCGGGCGGCTGGTCGCCGGAGGGAGCGTTGGCGACCGGCGCCGCCGGGTGTCCGGCGGGGACCGGCGCCGCCGTCCGCTGCCGGGGCGGTTCCGCCGCCGGGCCCGTCGGTGGCTCCGGCAGCGGGGTTCCGGCGCCGGTGTCGTCGCGGTGGTCGGGCTCGGTCACGCCGTGGGCTCCTCGCCGGCGGCCCACGCGTCGACCATCTCGCTGATCACATGCAACATCAGGGTGTGCATCTCCTGGATCCGCTGGGTGCTCTTGCTGGGAACGAGCAGGGCGTGGTCGGCGTGGATCCGGGCCGGACCGCCGTCGCCGCCGGCGAACAGCACCGTCGTGGCGCCGCCGGCCTGCCCGGCGGCGAGGGCCGCCACGACGTTGGGGGACCGCCCTGAGGTGGTGAAGGCGATGACCACGTCGTCCGGGCGGGCGAGCGCGCGCACCTGGCGGGAGAAGACGTCCTCGTACGAGTAGTCGTTGGCGATGCAGGTCATCACGCTGGCGTCGGTGCTCAGCGTCACCGCGGGCAGTGGCCTGCGGTCGCGCTTGTAGTGGCCGATGAGTTCCCCGGCGAGGTGCTGCGCGTCCGCGGCGCTACCTCCGTTGCCGAGGGTGTAGACGACGCCGCCGCGACTGAGCCGGTCGCAGACGAGGCTGCCCACCGCTCGGATGTCGTCGGCCAGCGTGGCGGTCGCCTCGGCGACGGCCACGTGGTCGCCCAGTTGGGTCTCCAACCAGTCAGACATGGGCTCGCTCCACTCGTAGGTCCTGGGCCAGCCCGCCGGCCAGATCGGCCTCGTTGAGCAGGTCGTGGCCGATGGTTCCGGCGCCCACCACACAGACCAGGTCGCCGAGTTCGGCCAGGACGACGCGGGCGGCGCGGGCGGCCGGCGCCATGGCCTCCCGCGCCACGAGGGCGCGGACCGGGTCGATCAGCATGGCTCCCGCCCGGGTGACCCCGCCGCCCAGCACCACCAGATCGGGTTCGAACACGTTCACGAGGTCGGTCACCGCCGCGCCGAGCAGGTCGACGGTCTCGGCCCACACCTGTACAGCGAGCGGGTCACCGGCGGCGGCCGCCGCCGAGACGTCCGCGGCGGTCAACGTGGGCAGCGCCGACATCGACGAGGCCGCGCCACCGGCCAGTGCCTCACGGGCGCGCTGGGCGATCGACGTGCCCGAGGCGTACGCCTCGACGCAGCCATGTCGTCCGCAGCTGCATCGCCGGCCGCCCCGGTGCACGGTCAGGTGCCCGAACTCTCCGCCGTTGCCCGCGGCGCCGCGGTGCAAAGTGCCGTTGACGATGGCGCCACCGCCGACTCCGGTCGAGACGGTCAGGTAGAGCATGGTGGCGGTGCCCCGGCCGGCGCCGAACCGGTACTCGGCGATGGCTCCGACGGTCGCGTCGTTCTGCAGCGCGAACGGCACCCCGAACGCGTCCGCCGCGAGCGGCCCGATGGGCACGTCGGTCCAGCCGGGCAGGTGCGGTGGGGACAGCAGCCTGCCGGACGGCCCGTCCAACGGTCCGCCGCAGGCGATGCCCACCGCCTGGACGGGGCCGACGCCGGCGAGTTCGACGGCGCGGCGGCCCATCTCGAAGAGCCGTCGTGTCACGACGCGCCAGCCGTCCTCCCGGCGGGTGGGCTCCACCACCAGGCCGTGGCAGGAGCCGTCGGCCGTCACCACGCCCACGGCCAGCTTCGTGCCGCCGATGTCGAGGGCCAGAACCGGGACCGGGCTGCCGACGGGCGGCAGGGCGAACGGGTCAGGGTCGGTCATAGGAGTCCTTTCGGTCGGCCCCGGGGATGGTGCAGCGGGATGCCCGCGGGGTCGCCGGCGCGGCCGTCGGAAGGGCGAGCGGTCTATGGGATCGATCCCAGACAGAGCCTATGAGTGAGCCCGGACGTCGTCAAGGGAGGGTGCCCGGGTGCGTGCCGGGCGGGTCGCGGTGGCGTGAGCGTGCCGGTGCGGTCGGGCCCGACGCGTCGCCGCCCTGGTCAGCGGGCGGGGGGCGGGGCCGTCGAGCCGCGGGAGGCGACCGTGGCCGAGAGCAGCACGGTGCGCACCGGCGCGAGCGGCGACTGGATGCGCTCGAAGAGTTGGGAGATGGCCGCCTCGCCGAGGGCCACCGGATCCTGGGCCACGGCGGTCACCCCGGGTTGGACCAGGCTCATCCACGAGACGTCGTCGAACGACACCAGGCTGAGCTGGTCGGGGATGGTCAGGTTGAGTTCGGTCGCGGCCCGCCACACGGCCTCGGCCAGGACGTTGTTGGCGGCGAACACGGCGGTCGGCGGCTCTGGCCGGCTGAGCAGTTTGTGTGCCTCGATCCGCGCGGCGTCCACGTCCCAGCCGGCGCTGACCACCAGCGAGTCGTCGAACGGCACGCCGGCCGCCGCGAACGCCGCCCGGTAGCCGGCGAGCCGGTCCCGGCCGGTGGTCCAGTGCATCTCGTCGATCACCATCGCGATGCGCCGGTGACCGAGGTCCAGCAGTTGCGAGGTGACCTGCCGGGCGGCACTGCTGTTGTCGACCATGACGGCGTCGCAGGCGCCCAGCGAGAACTGCCGGTCCACCTCCACCACCGGGATCCGCTGCCGCGCCAGGTAGGTGCTGATCTGCGCCGATACCGGGGTGACGATGACACCGGCCACCCGCAGGGCGACGAACGCCTCGGCCGCCTCCGCCTCGACCTCCGGGGAGCCGCCGTCGTCGGCCAGCATCATCGTGTACTGCCGCTTGCGGGCCTGCTGGCTGATGCCGGCCGCGAGCCCCGCGTAGAACGGGTTGTTCAGGTCCGACACCAGCACGCCGATCGACTGGCTGGCCTGCTGCCGCAGGTGTCGGGCGGTCGCGTCGGGCACGTAGCCGAGGCTGCGGGCGACCTCCCGGACCCGGTCCCGCACCGCCGGTGCGACGTACCCGCGACCGGTCAGGGCCCGGGAGGCGGTCGACCGGGACACCCCGGCCGTCTCGGCGACCTCCCGGATGGTAGGCCGACGTGCCGGAGGGAACCCGTCGGGCACCGTCAGCCCACTCTTCATTCGGCCACCTGTCCAGCTTCCGTCACGTCGACCCAGCTTCTGTCACGTCCACCAGCGCCTCCGCGTGCTGGCCCAGGTGGAGACCACCGATGCTCACATCGGCGGCCATCCGGGCCCGCCGCCGCGCCGGCCCTGTCATCGTCACCTCGACCTCGACCTCCCCCCGCCCGAGCGGGGGCAACGAGATCGCCGCGACGTCCGGCACAGCGACCCAGCCTACCGGCAGCACAAGACATACCACGGCTTTCTCGACGGAGGGTCGTGGGTTGCTCACGCTGACGACGAAGCGGGCGACCGTGCCAGTCTGCGCCCGCGAGTAGTAGGGCGCAATTCGGGCGAGTACGCCGTCCGCGACGACCTCGCACTCGTCCAGCGGCAGCAGGTCCCGGTGGATCCGGACGAGTTCGTCGCCCGCCTCGGTCAGCAGCTCCAGGTAGTCGTCGGTGACCCATCGCGGCGACCAGTGCCCGGAGACCATCAGCCCCGGGCCGACCCGGCGGTACAGCTCGGCGCTCGCCCGGTAGTCGCCGATGCGGAAGCGGTTGCGGTACTGGTAGTTCAGGACCTCGCGGGGGCCGCCCCGCACTCCCGCGCCGACCTGCTGGTCGCTGGTGACCAGGACGGTCACTCCGTCCACCACGAACTCGTACGCCGCCGCGTACAGGGTGTGGCCGGGCAGTTCATGGACCATGATCTCGTACTCGTGCCAGGTGAAGCTCTCGCCCAGCGGAAGCCGCCGGTCCACGGGGATCGGGTCGTACCAGGTGCACGGCAGGTCCTGGACCATGGGCTCCTCGAGGATCCCGGCCACGTTCTCCGGCGCCCAGATCTCGGTGCCCGCCACGTCCCGCAACAGGTTCATGCCGGCCACGTGGTCGTCGTGGTAGTGGGTCGGCAGGGCCACCTCGATCGACGTGACACCGTGGTGGCGCCGCAGCGCCGGCAGGGAGGCCAGCCACGGGCGGCGCGACGCCCGGTCGGTGCCCGCGGGCAGGCCGGTGGTCATGTCGTAGCCGTAGTCGATCACAAGTGCCGCGCCCGTCCCGGACAGCAGGACGTAGCTGCACGAGTTGCTGGTCCGGTTCAACAGCAGGTGTTCGGTGAGCGCGGTGAACGGGTTGTCCAGCCGGTCCCGCAGGTCCCACGGGTACGGGCGGCGCGAGTCGACGTACTGGCCCATCCGGGTGGCGAGCAGGCCCAGGGCCACCTGCGGCTCGTCCATCGGCTCGCCGTGCGAGGGCAGCAGCAGGTCGAGGTCGCGTTCCATGAGGTGGTAGCAGCTCAGCACCGTCATCGCCGGGCCCTCGTTGTCGGTGTACGACCACTGCGTGGCGGCCAGCGACCAGACCTTGCCCGGGGCGTAGATCAGGTCGCCGGTGAATGCGAGACGACGGCCGTCGCGCTCGACGAGATAGGTCACCGATCCGGTGGTGTGGCCGGGCGTGGGCACCACCTCGACGGTGGTCCCGGCGTACGTGCGCCGCCGGTACTCGGGCACCACGTCGTGCACCGGTACGGACTCCAGCAGCGAGAGCCTGTCCTGCCGCAGGTTGTAGTCGTTGTGCAGGGTGCGCGCCTGCCACATCCCCTCCACGTCGGCGAACAGGTCCCGCTCGACCGGCGGCACGTGGATCCGAATGCCCGCGGCCACCGCCAGCGGCAGGCCCTGCCCCTGGTCGCGGTGGTGGTGGGTCATCAGGACGTCGGTGATCCGGTCTATCCCCATCTCGGCCAGGTGGTCGAGTGCGAGACCGGAGCCGAAGTCGATGGCGAAGGCGGTGCGCGGGGCCGGGGCGCCGCCCTGGCCGGTCACGCCGTCCGGTTCTTCAGGTCCTTCCGGCGAGCGCACCACGTAGACGTTGCAGGTGTCCGTTACCCGGAAGATGCCGGGCGCAACCTCCGATACGCGCGACGCGGTCATGTGCGGAATGGTATCGATCCCATGTACCTGCGCGGAAGAACCAGTTTTCGCATCAGGATAAGGCTTGGTTCATAAGGGAAGAGCCTGCTGATAACGTTCCCAGAATGTCGGCTCTCATCCCGTTCCCGGCTGGTCAACAACCCCCCGCCCTGTCCACCCGCGGCACCGTCGAGGGTTTCTACGGGCCGCCCTGGTCGCACGCCGAGCGCATGGCGCACCTGGAGTTCTCCGCCAGCATCGGCCTGAACGCGTACGTCTACGCCCCGAAGAACGACCCCTACCACCGGGCCCGCTGGCGGCACCGGTACCCGGCGCCCGACCTCGCCCGGCTCGCCGAGCTGGCGGAGACCGCCCGTGCGCTGGGCATCCGCTTCACGTACGCGATCAGCCCCGGCCTCTCGATGCGGTTCGCCGAGGAGGTGGACTACCGGGCGCTCGCCGAGAAGGCCGCCCAGTTGTACGACGCCGGAGTGACCTCGTTCGCCCTGTTCTTCGACGACGTACCGGCCGAACTGACCCGGCCCGAGGAGGTGGACCGTTGGCCCGGCGCCGGGGCGGCCGGCGCCGCGCACGGCGAGACGTGCACCCGGTTCGTGGCGGAGTTCCTCACGCCCCGCGGCATCCGGGAGCCGCTGCTGGTCTGCCCCACGGACTATGCCGGGGTCGAGGAGACCGCGTACCGCCGGCGGTTCGCCGCGACCGCCCCACTGGACGTCACGGTGGCCTGGACCGGGCACGACATCGTGGTGGGCGAGGTCAGCCGGTCGGACATCGACAAGGCCTCGGCCAGTTACCGACGCCGCCTGGTGCTGTGGGACAACTTCCCGGTCAACGACTTCGAGCCGAGCCGGCTCTTCCTCGGTCCGCTCACCGGGCGTACCACCGAGCTGGCCGGCTCGCCGCTGGTCGGGGTGCTCACCAACCCGATGATCCAGGCCGTGCCGTCCCGGATCCCGTTGATGTCGGTGGCCGACTGGGCCCGCGACCCGGACCGTTACGACCCGGCGACGTCGGCCCGGCGTGCGCTGGCCACGGTGGCGGGAGCCGGAGCGGAGCACCTGGCGCCGCTGGTCCGGGTGTGCGACTCCTGGCCGCCGAGCGCGGAACCGGACGCCGAGCTGGTCCGGGCGGTGCGCGACACCCTCGCCGGCCGGCCGGGCGCGGCCGACGTGCTTACCGGGCGCCTCACCGGGTTGGCCCGGGCGTGCCGCGCGGCGGCCGAGCCGGAACCGCTGGTGGCGGCCCTGCGCCCGTGGCTCGTCGCGGGCGCCGACATGGCCGCGGCGGGACTGGCGGCCGTCCGCCTGCTGGACACCGCGACCACCGACGCGGGCGAGGAGACCCGGCGGGCCCTGGCGCGGGCCGAGAGCCACTACGCCGACGTCCTGCGCTCGGCCATTCCGCCGTTCGTGCGGGAGGTACTGGACCGCACCGGTCAGGCGGATCCGGGGCGGCCCGGACAGGCGGAGCGGGACGCGGCCGGCCAGGCCGCTCGCGCCGACGGCCGGCCGGTGGCACTGCTGGTCACCGGCGAGCGCCGCACCGCCGGGGACGAGGCCGTCACCGCGCTACTCGGCGAACGGGGATACGCGGTGTGCCGGCACCACGCGCCGGGCCCCGACGAGGTCGCGGCGGCGTCGCTCGTCGTGGTCACCCGGGGCGCCGACGGACCGGCGATCGAGGCGGTCGCCCGCGCCGACGTACCGCTGCTGGCGTGGCACGGCCTCGTCCCGCTCGGGCTCGCCCGGCACAGCGAGGTGCTGCTCGCCCGCGACCGGGTGCGGATCGTGGACCCCGCCGACCCCGCCGCGGCCGGACTCGACGACGTGGTCCCGGTCTACCGGGGACCGGCCAAGCTGACGGTGGCCGAGGTCGGGCCGGACGCGCAGATCGTGGCGCTGGTCGTCGACGAGAACCGCCCGGCCCTGTTCCGCTACCCGCGGGGTGCCCGACTGCCGGACGGGACCATCGCACCCGCGCCGCGGGTCGGCGTGTTCCTGGGAGCGGACGGCCTGGCGCCGTGGCTGATGACCGCCGAGGGGAGGGCGCTGGTCGTGGCCGCGCTGGACGCCTGCGCGGCCCGAAGCCGTCCCGTGTCCGCCGCGGGGGAGCAGCCGGCCGCGGTCGAGGGGGGCCCGGCCGCGAAGCGGCAGGGCGGGACGTCACAGGCCGAGGATCTGCCCCGCGTCCCGGAGGTGTCGCTGTAGCAGCCGGGTGCCACCGACTGCACGGGACGGCCGTCGCGCAGCGCCAGCGTGGCGGCCAACCCGGCGGCGTGCCCCAGTATCTGGTACTGCACCTCCATCCGGATCGACGAGAACGCCACGTGCGAGGCGGAGACGCAGACCGGGACGAGGAGGTTCAGGCAGTCGGCGTAGCGGGGCACTGGTCGAGCCAGCGCTGGAAGATCGTTTCGGCGACCCGCGGCTCGGGGCCCGCGTAGCGGCCCACCGGCACGCCGTAGTGCTCCGCGACCTCCCGCCGGAACCGGGCGGCCGGGCCGCCCAGCACCCGCACGTCACCGACGTCCGTGTAGCCGAGTCCGCCGGAGGTCATCCCCCCGACGTGCCGGCCCGGTTCGAGGAGCAGGACGTCGGCGCCCGCGTCCGCGGCCGCCACGGCCGCGCACACGCCGGCCGAGGTGGCGGCGTACACGACCACCTCGGCCGGCGTGGTCATCCGACCTCCACCGGTCGGGGTTCGGTCGCCGCCGGGTCGCCGTCGGCCGTGTCCTGCCCGGCCCGGTAGTCCTGCCAGGTGCGGGCCACCAGGGCGAGGTCGTCCCCGGTCAGCTCCTCGGCGGAGCGGTCGATGCGTTCGGCGTAGTAGAGCGCCGGCACGCCGAGCCGGCGCTGCGCCTCGACGTACGCGCGCCACTCCGCCCGGTCCGCGATCGGCCACTGGTCGGTGTCGACGAGATGGCCGGGCATCGTCGCCGCGACCACGGCGTGCCGGAAGGCGAGCTGGTCGACGGCCGGGACGACCCCGCCGGCCGGATCGCGTTCGAGGATGTCGTTCAGGCGGATCATGTCGCAGACGTCACCGAAGCCGGGATGCGGCGTGTGGGTGACGACGAGAGCGTCCGGCTTGACCGCCTTCGCGGCCCGGTACAGCGTCTCCAGCATCCGGTGCAGCGCCGCGACGCCCCACGGGGCGTCGGCCGGGGCTCCCGGTCGCCGCAGCCCCCGGCCGGTCGGGGCGCGCTGGGTAAAGTCGATCTTGAAGCCGTCCGCGTCCAGGCCGTCCGGGCCGAGCAGCCTGGTCACGATCCCGGCCAGCCGGTCGAGGTACTCGGGGCTGCCGGGGTCGACGGCGACCGGCCGCCCGCCCGGGTCGGTCACGCATTCCGCCGCCGGCAGGCCGGTCGGGTCCCACGCCTTCCACCAGAGCAGCACCCGCTGGCCGGCGGCGTGTCGCTGGTCGATCCAGGACCGCAGGTCGGGCCAGCGGGCCGGGTCCGGCTCGGCGGTGCCGTACGCCAGCTGCCAGCGGTCGTCGATCACCACCGTGCCCGGGACGACGCCGTGTTCCGCGAGCCGGCCGAGCCAGCCGTCGTACCGGTCCTGACGGGCCAGGTCGAAGGCGATCGGCAGGCCGTCCGGCACCAGCGCCGGTCCGAGTTCCGAAAGGTGGTACGGGTACGACATCGGTTGGCCCGGGATGGGCGCGGCGGCGCACTGCGCGCCCCAGCCGCAGAAGATCGGCTCGGTCCACCAGCCGGCCCGGGGCATGACCGGAGCGGCGGGCGCGAATCGGCGCTCCACCAGGTCCGCCCGGTACGTCGCCAGCCCCTGCCACGGGTCGGCCGCCGGCCGGAGCACGACGGTGGGGCTCTCGAACGACCCGTCGACGCGGGTGTGCCCGTCGTAGTCGAGTTCCAGCAGGAAGCCGCCGTCCAGCGGGACGTACCTCAGCTCGGTGAAGCGCAGGTCGGCGACGTGGCCCAGCACTCCCGCGGTGAGCCAGCCACCGCCGGGGACGTGCGTGGCGTGCTCGGCGGGTTCCCGCCCGAACGCCAGGAACAGCGGCGGCGGGGAGAAGACGCCGTGCAGCCGCCCGGCCGAGGCGTCGCCGACGATCCCGAGGGCGGCGCCGGCGGAGGCCGGCCGCACCACCTGGACCGGCTCGGTGGGGGTGGGGTTGAACACCGAGGCGAAGTCGGTCGAGGAGCGGAAGGTGCCGCATGCCCCGCTCGGCAGGATCGCCCGGCCGCCCAGCAGCCGGACGTCGCCGAGCGTGCCGGAGCCGGTGACGCCGACCGACGTCTCGATCCGGTCGGCGAAGCAGCGGAGCCGGACCGACTTGGCCGTCCACGCGGTGCTGCGGCAGGCCAGTTCCACCTCGACGACGTCCTCGCCGTCGTGTTGCCCGGCGGACACCACCGGCTCGTCGAAGTCGTACGACTCGTCCGCCAGGTCGGCCCGGTCCACCGAGGCCAGCAGGCTCAGCCGGGACCAGATCCGGCCGTCCGCGTCGGCCAGGACGGCGAGCCGCTGCGGGCCGCGTACCTGCAACACGTAGCCGGCAGCCGTGACGGTGTGGGTGCCGGGCCCAGAGGTGAGCTTGATGGGAGTTCTCCTTCGATGTCAGCCGAACGGCGGCACGGCGGGGCGGGTGTCGGGAAGCTGGCCGGTGGCGGCGATCCGGGCGTACACCCTGCCGGAGTCCTTCACGGTCAGCCGGCCGGAGGGATAGTCCAGGTGCACCAGGCCGAACCGGGGGCGGTAGCCGAGCGCCCACTCGAAGTTGTCCAGCAGCGACCAGTGCAGATAGCCCACCACCTCCGCGCCCGCGTCGACGGCCTGGCCCACCGCCCGCAGGTGGCCGAGCAGGAAGTCGATGCGCCGCTGGTCGTGCACCAGCCCGTCGTGGGTGGGGGTGTCGCCGTACACCGCCCCGTTCTCCGTGATCATCAGAGGGACCCCGGGGTGGTCGCGGTGCAACCGGATCAGCAGGTCACGCAGGCTGTCCGGGGCCACCTCCCAGCCCTCGTCGGTGCGGGTCACGTCACCGGAGGGACCCACCACCCGCCACGGGAAGGGCCGCCCGGGCCCGGCCTGCGCCGCGGCCATGACGCGGCGGGTGTAGTAGTTGACGCCCAGGAAGTCGCTGCGCCCGCCGATCAGCTCGGCGTCGCCGGGCCGGATGATGTCGTCGAGGCCGCCGCCCAGGGCCCGTTCGTAGTGCGCCCACATGTCAACTGGGTAGCCATCGCCGAGCAGGGGGTCGAGGTACCACCGGTTCACGTAGCCGTCCGAGCCCCGGGCGGCGGCGAGGTCGGCCGGGTCGTCGCTGGCCGGGTCGCACGGGAACAGGCTCAGCGCGCAGCCGACCCGCGCCTGTGGCGCGCGGGCGTGGATCACGTCGGCGCCCGCGCCGTGTCCGAGCAGGACGTGGTGACCGGCCGCGACCGACGAGCGCAGGTCCCGGATGCCGGGGGCGTGCAGGCCGAGCTGGTAGCCCAGCAGCGCGATGATCCACGGCTCGTTCTGGGTGATCCACCAGTGCACCCGGTCGCCGAGCCGGTCGGCCACCGCCGCCGCGAACTCGGCGAAGGCGTCCACACTGGAGCGGCCCACCCAGCCGCCGTCGGCCATCAGTGCCTCCGGCATGTCCCAGTGGTTGAGCGTGAGGACCGGCGTCACGTCGCGGGCGAGCAGCGCGTCGACGAAGCGCTCGTAGTGGTCCAGGCCGCGCGGCTCGATCCGGCCGCGGCCCTGCGGCAGGATCCGGGACCAGGAGACCGAGAACCGGTACGCGCCCAGGCCGAGCCGGGCGATCAGCTCCACGTCGCGGTCCCACCGCCGGTACGAGTCGCAGGCCCGCGAGCCGTCGCCGCCGCCCTCGATGGTGCCCGGCCGCGCGGCGAAGGTGTCCCACACCGAGGGCCCCCGCCCGTCGGCGTCGAGGCTGCCCTCGATCTGGTACGCCGAGGTCGCCGCGCCCCAGAGGAAGCCGGGCGGGAAGCGGTGTGTCGTCATCGGTCACTTCCTCGGGAACGCTGCCGGATCAGTCCGGCCGGTCGGACAGGACACGCAACAGCGCGGCCACGCCGCCGTGCGGCGAACTGAGCACCGGCACCGGGACGTCGGCCAGCGCTGCGGCGCGGGCCATGGAGGCCTGGGCCAGCACGACCACGTCCGCGCCGGCCGCGGCGCGGGCGACGGCCGCCGCGACGAGGCTGTCCACGCGCTCCCGGTCGCCGCGGTCCTGCGCCTCGGCGGCGTCCGCCACCAGTTCCGCGGTCACCTCCACGGGCCGGCCGGCGCTGCGGGCCGCCCGCTCGACGAGCCGTCCGGTCGGCCCGAGCGTGGTCGGGAGGGTGGCGAGCACGCGGATCCGTCCCCGCGCCCCGGGTCCGGCGGCGACGGCAACGGCCTCGTCGGCCATCGCCGCGTCCACCCGTACGACCGGAACACGCATCCGCCCGGCCGCCGCCTCCGCCGCCTCGCCGATGGAGGAGCAGGTAACCAGGACGGCGTCGACCCCGACCGACTCCAGGTTGCGCAGGTGCGCGAGCACGGTGTCCCGGACGGCCGGCGTGACGCCCTCGCGGCGTGCGGTGTCCAGCAGCCAGGCGTCGGCGACGTGGATCCGGCGGGGCTTCGCGGTCGAGGCGCGCAGCAGGTCGTCGAACGTCGCGGCCAGCGCGGGAACGGTGTGCAGCAGGCCGACCGTGCCCGGCTCGGCGGTCATGCCTTCCGCCACGGCGTCGCCTCCCGGTCGACCACCTCGACGAGCCGTTCGAGGCGGGGCACGGAGATCTCGGCCAGTGCCCGGTCCACGTCGGGGCGGCCCACCACGTCGCTCCACAGCGCCCGGCCGGCGAGGAAGCCGCTGGCACCGCCCTGACACGCGGCCCGTACCGCGTTCAGGAAGTCGTCCCGGTGGACGCCCTGGGACAGCACCACCCAGGGTCCGGTGACGGCGGAGCCGAGGTCCTCGCACGCCCGCCGGAGTTCGCCGGTCGTGCCCCGGCCGTGCCGGGGCACCTGCGCCTTGTAGAGGCTGGGACGCAGCGGGGAGAGTTCCCGGGCCGCCTCGATGATCGCCGCGTCCTCGTCCCACCGGCCGGCGGACAGTTCCTCGGGGGTCGCCCGGACCACCGGCTCCAGCACCGAGAGCACGTCGCGCTCGGCGGCCAGGCCGATGAACCGCCGGGCGAGTTCGACGCGCTGCTCGCGGCGGGCGTCGCGGCGCCAGAGCAGCAAGAGCTTGATCGCCCGTACGCCGGTGAGGTCGAACTGTGGCGCGGCGACCACCTCGTCGAGCCCGGTGTCCTCGACCGGCTGGCCGGGCTCCTGGTCGAGGGCGTCGGCGGCGAGGATCAGCCCGCACCCGGCGGGCAGCAGCCCGTCGCGGCGGATCTGGTCGAGGCCGGTGGTCCGGTCGATGAGGAACCCGGACGCCAGCGGGCCGAGCGCGCGGGCCACCGCGGTCTTGAAGGCGACCATCCCGTCGTGGTCCGGTCGGCCGGCGCCCGCCTCGGCGAACATCGTCCGCAGGCTCTCCCGCTGGTCCATCGCCACCATCGCGAACCCGCCTGCGGGCCGCGCGATGGCGTCCAGCGTGGGCGTCGCTCTTTCCGATCCCGTCACCTGACCTCTTCTCCTCGCGAATCGTCGTCCGCCACCCCGGAACGGGTGGCGGCCGTCACGAACCTGGCGAACGGCTCGTCGTAGTCCCGGCCCGCGCCAGCGACCGCTGGCCCGGGCCGCCAGGGCAGCGCCGGGGCCGCCGGCCCGGTCCGGTGCGCCCGGACGGCGGCGACGATCGCCGCGCCCGCGGCCACCGGCTCCGCCGCCGGCACCACCCGCAGCTCGCCGGGCAGGACGTGGGCCTTGACCCGGACCCAGGCGGGGTTGGCCGCGCCGGCCCCGCCGAACATGGTCACCGCCGGACCCGGCGGCCCGCCGGCGAGCCGGGCCTGCTCGTGCAGCATCCACCGGGTCTGCAGGCAGAGCCCTTCGAACATCGCGCGGGCCAGCTCGGCCGGTGTGTGCGTGGGTCGCCGCCCGAGGATCCGCAGCCGGGCCCGTGGGTCGGGCGCCGGGGCCTGCCGCCCGGACAGGTACGGCAGGACGATCACGTCGGTGGGCCGGTCACCGCAGCCGAGCACCTGGGCCGAGAGTTCGGCAGTCGGCACGCCGCCCGACTCGTGGGCCAGCCACCAGGCGACGGTGGCCCCGGCGCTCGACGAGCCGGCGAGGATCGCCCGATGCCGGCCGGCCACCGGGACGACCGTGCTCATCCCCGCCCGGGCCACCGCCACCGGGTCGGGGCAGCCGGCGACGACGGAGAGCACCGCCTCGGCCGTACCGAGCGAGTCCGCGACGTCGCCCGGCTCCCGCACCCCACAGGCGTACGCGCCGACGGCGTGGTCGTGGCCCGCCACCACGACCGGTGTCCCGGCCCGCAGCCCGGCACCTGTGAAGGCCGGGTCCCGGACGGTGGCGGCGAACGTGTCCGGTGGCACGACGGGCGGCAGCTGTTCCGGTCGCAGGCCCACCTCGGCCAGCAGGTCGGTGTCGAAGGCCTCCGGCACCGGCTGGCCGGGGTCGGGCAGCCGGTACGCCATGGTCCGCCCGGCCAGCGTGTGGTCGGTCGTCAGGTGGCCGGTGAGCAGCAGGCAGACGAGGTCCGCCGCGCCCGCCCAGGATGCCATGGCCCGCCATTCGGTTGGCCGGTTGGCCCGCAGCCACGCCCAGTTGGCCAGCGGAACCTTGGCGCTGGGCCGTACCCCCGTCGCCCGGACGAGGTGCGCCCAGCCGAGCCGGCGGGACAGCTCGTCTGCCTCGGTCCCGGCCCGGTGGCCGTCCCAGCGCAGCCAGGGACCGAGTGGCGTTCCGGTCGCGTCGAGCGGCACGCCGGTCTCGGCCATGGAGGCGATGCCCACGGCGTCCGGTGTCGGCGACCCGTCCAGCACCTGGCGGAGCAGGCCGACCAGCACGGGCCCCACCGAGCCGGGCGGGGGAGTGGGGGCGGTGGCGACGGCGCGTACCCGGACGGCGGAGCCATCGATTGCCACCAGGGCCACCTTGGTGTTCGTGGTCCCCACGTCGATGCCCACGCTCAGGCAGGCCCCGCCCGAGGGACCGCGCCGCGTCTCCCGCGGGTCGGCCTCGGCCGCGTCGGCTGGACGCGTGGCGCCATTCACCGGGCCATTCTGTTCGGTTCCGAACGAACGGGTCAAGGTCGATGTTCGGCGATTGACAAAGTGGGGGAGTCGCACTTGGATGGACCGGTGCGCTACACGCAGGCCCCCGAGCGGCGTCGCGAACTCCTGCGCCGGGTGGCCGAAGCCGGCTACGTCTCCTCGACCGATGCCGCGGCCGAGCTGGGCGTTTCGGAGATGACCATCCGCCGTGACCTGCGGCAGTTGGCCGCCCAGGGACTGGTGAACCGGGTCGCCGGCGGCGCGAGCGCCCCCGTGCCCGCGTCCGGCGCACCATTCGAACAGCGCCGGGGCGCCGCGACGGCGGAGAAGGAGGCTGTCGCCCGGGCCGCCGTACCGCTCGTACCGGCGGGCGTGGTGGTGGCCCTCGACGCCGGCACCACGGTCGCGGCCCTCGCGGCCCTGCTGCCCGGTGGCCTCACCCTCGTCACCCACTCGGTGCCGGTGATCCTCGCGTGCACCGGCCGCGAGGACCTCGAACTGATCTCCCTCGGCGGTGCCTACCACCGCGCGACCCGCTCCTTCACCGGGCCGATCACCCGTACCAGCCTGGAGGACCTGGCGGTGGACGTGGCCGTGCTCTCCGCGACGGCGGCCGGGTCGACGGGGGTCTACTCCGCGAACGCCGCGGACGCCGAGATCAAGCGGGCGATGGCCCGCATCGCCCGCCGGGTGGTCCTGCTGCTCGACCACGGCAAGCTGTCGGCGCACGCCCCGATGCGGTTCCTGGACCTGGCGGCGGTGGACACGGTCGTCGTCGACGCGGGGGCGGACGCCAACCAGCTCGGGCTGCTGCGAGGGGCCTGCCGGGAGGTGGTGGTCGCGCCGCTGGACGCCGGGACGGCCGGCCCGGCGACCCGGCCGGCAGTGGGCGCGACCCCGGCGGTCACCCGGTGACCGGGCCCTGGCTCGGTGCCGTGGCGGACGACCTCACCGGGGCCTGCGACCTCGCGGACGCGGTGAGCGAGGCGGGCGGGTCAGCGGTCGTGGTGGTGGGCCACCCCACGGCGCCGCCGCCCGCCTGCGACTGCGTGGTCGTGGCGCTGAAGTCTCGGACCGCGCCGGGCGGCCAGGCCGTCGCGGAGTCACTCGCCGCGGCGCGGTGGTTGCTCGACGCCGGCTGCACGACGCTCTATCAGAAGTACTGCTCGACGTTCGACTCCACCGACGAGGGCAACATCGGCCCGGTGGCGGACGCCCTGGTCGACCTGGTCGGGGGCGCCGACACCATCGCCGTGGGCACGCCGGCCACGCCGCGCGTGGGCCGCACGGTCTATCAGGGGCACCTCTTCGTCGGCCGGCAGTTGCTGTCCGAGTCGCCGCTGCGGGACCACCCGCTCACCCCCATGCGCGACCCCGACCTCGTGCGGGTGCTCTCCCGCCAAGCCGAGGGCAGGGTCGCGCTCGTCGACTGGGCCACGGTCGCCGCCGGCCCGGCCGCCGTGATCGCCGCGGTCGAGGCCGCCCGCAGGGACGGCGCCCGGCACGTGATCGTCGACGCCCTCGCCGACGGCGACCTGGACACGCTGGCGACGGCGCTGCTGGCGACACCGGAATCCGGGCGACTGGTGGGCGGCGCCGCCGGGCTGGCGGCCGCGCTGGCGCGGGTGTCCGGCACGGTGGCGGGTTCCCCGGTGGCGGGTTCCCCGGTGGCGGGTTCCCCGGTGGCGGGCGCCGGTCCGGGCGGCGCGGTCGCCGCGCGGGCCGTCCCGGTGGTGCCGGAGGGCCGGCGGTTGATCCTCTCCGGCAGCTGCTCCGCGCGTACCCGGGAACAGGTGGACGGCTTCTCCGGGCCCCGGGTCGCCCTGTCCCCGGTCGACCTCGACACCAGTTTCCCGGCCACGGTGGACGCCGTGGCCGCCGCCGTGGCCCGGGCGTACCGGGACACCGCCGGGCCCGTCCTGGTCACCTCCTCGGCCGATCCGGAACAGGTTGCGCGCTACGAGTCCCGGCTCGGCCCCGGGCGGGCCGCCGCGCTGCTGGAGGCGGCGACCGCGCAGATCGCCCGCCGCGCGGTGGACACCCTCGGCGTCCGCCGCCTGCTGGTGGCCGGCGGTGAGACATCGGGGGCGGTGGTCCGGGCGCTCGATCTCGGCACGCTGCGGGTGGGACCGGCGGCCGGCCCCGGCCTGCCGTGGATGGTCCCCGAGGGCGGCCCCGCGCTCGCCCTGTTGTTCAAGTCGGGCAACTTCGGTGCACCGGACCTGTTCGACACCGCCTGGCGGCACTGTCCCTGATGGCCGGTCGCGGTCGTCGCGTGCGGCGAACGCCGTCCACGGGTCCGTCGGCGGCGGCCCTCCGCGCGCCGGCATCGCGTCCGCTTCCCGGCGGCCGCCGTGCCTCCGGCGCCGGCTGCGACGCTCAAGAACGGGGAGTTCTAGTGCGGCATCCGTAGCCCGGCGGAGGAGGCACCCCGCAGGTCGACGTATCCGTTGATCCGCCGCGCGATCGCGGCGTAACGCGTCCGTTGAAGGGCGGGCACCAGTGGGTCACTCATGGCGGCGGTCAGGTCGACGACCCGAGCCCTCGGTCGGTACTCCATCCAGGTTGGCAGCACGGTCACGCCGGTGACCTCCCACCGACCGGACGGGGTGCGGGTGAAGGTGAACTCCGGCACCACCGCGTCCTGGGTATTCTCCGCCGAGCCGTCACCGAACCGGGTCGTCAGGTTGCCCATGCCGTAGGCGACCCACTTCGCGCCGATCTTTTCGAAGGGCTGCACCACGTGCGCATGGTGGCCGACGATCAGGTCGATGTCGGGCGAGGACAGCAGCCGGCTCGCGAGGTCGACCTGATCGGCGTTCGGTTCGTTCTGGTACTCCGTACCCCAGTGCATCGACAGGATGACGATCTGCGCGCCGGCAACGCGGGCCCGCCGTGCCTCGGCGAGGATGGCGTCCGCGTCGATCAGGTTGGCCGCCCATGGTCGTTCCGGTGGCAGTGGGATGTCGTTGAAGCTCAAGGTGTACGACAGTTGTCCGATCTTCACGCCGTCCACGTCCATGACGTTCGGGCGTTGGCGCTCCGCCGCGGCGCGGGCCGTGCCGGTGTGCCGCAGGCCCACCCGGTCGAGGTTGTCGAGAGTACGGGCGATGCCGTCGACCCCGGTGTCCAGGGAGTGGTTGGAGGCGGTGGAACAGGTGTCGAAGCCTGCCCATGCGGCGGCGTCGGCGAGTGCGGGGGGCACGCTGAAGTTCGGCCAGCCGGTGAACGGACCGCTGGGCTCGGCCAGGGGCGTCTCCATGTGACAGATGGCCAGGTCGGCGGCGCTCACGCGGGCGCGGACCGCGGCGAGCACCTGGGTGAAGTCGTGCCCATCACGTCCTGCTCGGCGTGCATCGGCGGCCGCCTGCTCGGTGAGCGCGGGGTGTACGAGCAGATCACCGGCTGCCACCACGGTGAGGGTGGTTCGGGGGCTGGGGCTGGTGGCGGGGGAAAAGCTGGGCGGCCCGCTTGCCGTCTCCCTCTCCGGCGCGTCGCAGCCGCACACCAGAGCTGCGGTCATGAGCACTACCAGAGCTGGCATTGTTCGCATATCAGTACATGATGCCGAGGCTCCGCGCGCAGCGTGGGAAAAGACCAAGAACCTAGAGTGCGCAGCACTTCACCGGCGAGACTGTCACCGCGCTCCGGCACGCCCTCGAGGCGGAGGCTTCCGCGGCAGGGCTGGTGGGCGATCCCGGCTTCGATCTCGTGCTCGCCGTGCACGAACTGGTCACCAACGCCGTCCGTCATGGCGGCGGCCACGGGCACATCGAACTGCGCCGTGAGGAAGACGTCCTGATCTGCGAGATCACCGACCACGGTGCGGCGGCTGACAGTTTGCCCGTGCGGCTACCGGCGGTCGATGTCGCCGGTGGCCGCGGACTGTGGCTCGCCCACCAGTTGACAGGCGGGCTCATCCTCACCCGCCGACCCGTCGGGGTGACCGCCACGGTCACCGTATGCTTGCAGCCATTGAGCGGCCCCGACATCAGCGCAGCATCGGCCGCACGACAGAACGAGGGTCTCAGCAACCCTGGGGAGGGCAACGGGTGATGAACCCTCAGCCAAGCTGGCAGCACCAGGTTCGCGTCGAGCCGGACCGCAGGATCGTCCTGATCTCTGGGGAGATCGACGTCAACGGAGCGGACCACCTCCTGGACCTCCTCAGTCAGACGATCAACGCGGCGCAGCGGGTCGACGTCGACATGTCAGCGGTCCAGTTCATGGACTCGACTGTCATCGGCGCACTGATCACCGCCCGGAACACGGCGACGGCAGCCGGGAGACAACTCGTCGTCACGAATCCCAGCAGGACCGCCCGTCGAGTCCTGGGCATCACCGGCGTACTCGACGCCCTTTCACCCACCAGCGCCTGACGGACCTTCACCCGTACCCGCTGGCCCTCGGCTTCGCGCCGTGCGGCCGGACTGGACCGACAAGCTGACCGGGTCGCCTCGGCTGCGCACAATGATCGACGCGGGCGCCGACGTGGTCGGCGCCTGGGCCGACGAGCTGGCGGACTTCGACCGCCGGCGCCAACCCCACCTGCTCGACCGGTGATTCAGGCGTAGAGCCAGCTGAAGGTCGCCAGGACGAGATAGCCGACGGGGATCACGCAGGAGGGCACGAGAACGGCAACCCATCCACGCCTCCTGCGTGCCTCCGGTGCTTGCGGTGCGGAGGCAAAGGGCGAGGTGACGAGGTCGTCGTCCAGGTCACGAGCCAGCTCCCGGCGCTCGACGAACGCCAGGACGAGGACCACCACGAACAGCCCGACGGAGAGCACCGGGGCCGGAGGGTCAGCAGGCCGGAAGGCCGAACCGGTCGGAGGCCGCTGCCCCCAGTGCGACGAGGGGGCGCCAGGGCGCCCAGGGGAACACCGACCGCCCAGGGGTGACGCATCAGGGGCGACAGAAGCTTGGGCAGGCTCAGGAGCACGAGCAGGAACAACCGAGGCAGGCCAGCTGGACCGCGTTGTAGCTCAACCGCTCGCCGCTCAGGGTGCCGGATATTGGGGACTCGCACCCGCCCTGTGATGGGCAGTTCGGTGAAACAAGCCCAAACCCGATCCGTTCCAGGCTGCTTCGCCCGGTGCATACACTCGGCGGATGAGCTCACCCGGATACCCTGCCCCAGCCCGACCGCCGGTGGTCCGCCCGCTCTGGTCGCTTGCCGGTCCGGCATTTGGTGCAATGGTCGCCGCCGGACTGCTCACCGCGCCGATCGGCCCGCTGGGTGGCGCGATCGGGCGTGATCTCGGGCTTTCCACCGCAGCCATGGCAGCGACTGTGGTTGCGCCGGGCGTGGTGGCGACGGTGGCCTTGGTCGTGCCCGGCTATCTGCTCGGGCGGCGGTGGCCCACGGCAGCCGGGGTGCCAGCGCTGGTGCTCCTGGCCGTTGGGTGCGTGGTGAGTGCGCTCGCCTCGGGGGCGGCGCTGATGGCGGTTGGGCGGGTGGTTGGCGGGCTGGGTGCCGGAATCGTAGTCGGTGTCGCTCTCGCCCTCTCCGGTCAGCTGGGCCGTTGGCGTTCCCGGGCGCGACTGGTGCTCGGCGTCGCGCTCGGTGCTGCTCTGCTGTTCGGGCCTGCCGCGAGCGGCGTGGTGGCGCAGGCGCTGAGTTGGCGGTCGGTGTTCCTGTTCGACGTGCTGGTGGTCGTGCTCGCGTTGGCCGGCACTATAGCGGGCGGCATCGCGATGTGGGCCGTGCGTCTGTCCCGGCCGAGCCCGCCGGCCGCGCCCGCCGGGGCAACGCTGCTTCCCGACGAGACCCGGGTCGGCGGCCAGCACGCTGACAATCCGTCAACTTGACCTGAACAACTTGGAGGGCGTCTGAATTACGAATTTCGTGAGTGATGCTGCTTTCAGTCGTCTCACCAGGTTGGGGTGGTTTCGCCGGTGACGCGTTTGGTGAGGTAGTCGATCATGGCGATGCAGATCATGCTGGCCAAGATCCGAGCCCTCGGCGAACGCGCCGTCTCCACCCTCAAGACCTGGAAAATCCTGACCAAACTACGCTGCTGCCCCCGCCGGGCTACCCCGATCGTGCAGGCCATCCTCGTCCTTCAAGCCACCGAAAACGCCCGCCACCCAGATGCCTCTGTACTGCGGCCATCTTTAGTGGATCCCGTGTCGCGCACGCTCAGCGTTGCCTGCGGATGGTGCCGTCAGTGCAGAGTCTCGTGCTGACGCGCCCAGTCCTCGGCTGACGCACGGCTGTCAGCAGGGGGAGAATCTCGCAGGCACCCAGAACACCGGGCGAAATGTGTCCCGCCTTCTTCCCATGCGTGCACCTGCCCAGGCTTCACCCAGTCGGGCGACCAATCCACTTTGAAGGCGTACAGCAGTCCAGAGGTGACACCTTCCATCAGCCGTTCGATCGTGGCGTCGCTGAGACCCAACCCCGACATGCAGTTCGTCACCTGTAGTTCGGTCCTGACGCTGTCCTCCAGCAGAGAGATCAGGCGAACCTCACGTGCGCTGTCGGTCTCCTTCCCCATGCGCACATCCTGCCCAAACGACCGCTCATCGGCCAGTCCGGACGCCGCCTGCCCTCCCCGCATGACGCTGTAGCGCACGGGTCACGGCAGATCCGGACGCCGAGAGAGCCTGGGCGGACAAGTCGATCACGTGGTCGAGGGAGCGGCCGAGCCTGTCGTAAATGGTGACCACCAGACCTTTCTACTTTGGGGCGCATCGCATGGACCCGAGGGAGGGCCTAATAGAGATGCTGGAGCGCGGCCTCGTACTGCTTCTTGACGCGGTCGAGGTCCTCATGTCCGTAGTGCGAGGCCTCGACCAGCACCTCGTACACACCGACCGCGTCGTGGCCCAGCAGGTCGACTTCGCCCGCCACCGGGCGGCCGCGGTATCGGTCAATGTTCGAGGCGTCGCCGGGGTGGCGTTCCCGCTGGTACTTGGCCAACAACCGGGCCAACCGGGCCCGGGCGTCCGCAGCGTGAGCCATCAGCTCCGCCGGCATGGACGGGGCATCGTCGCTCACGGGCGGGTCGGCGATGCTGGATGGCCATGCCGGTGAACTGCCGCTGCACCAGATCCGGTGCGGTCGCGGTCGCTGCGGCCTTACGGCGGGGCTTGCCACGCCTGCGCCGGTGGGCGCCCTCGATCCCGGCCAGGCGCATCAGTCGGGCCACCGCCTTGCGGTTGCACCGGTGTCCGCGCTCGTGCAACTCACCGGTGAGCCGCCTGGCGCCGTAGACGCCGCGGTGTTCCGACCAGGCCTGCCGGGTGACCTCGGCCCGGTGCTGGTCGTGGCGTTCCGAAACGGTGCCCGGCGGGTGGCCGAACATCCTGCCGGGCGGTGTCGGTGGTGCCTGCTTCAATGCGGTGGACGTTCGGAGCCGGGAGGGCGAGGATCAGTGGGCACCTGGGGCAGCGGAAACTTCGACGACGACACGGCCGCCGACCACCTGTCGGGCCTGACCGACCGGCTGATCGCCGAGGTCACGGAGGCGATGTCCGGCGACCCGGTCGGCATCGAGCCCGACGAGTACTGGGGCGTCGCGGTGCCCTGCAACCTGGAGCTGCTGCACCTCATCGCACGACAGAACTACGTCGGGGTCAGCCTGCCCGACCAGACGACGATCGCCGGCTGGAAGAGCAGATACCTGGCCGTCTGGGACCAGACGATCGACGGCTTGGAGCCCGGTCCGGAATACAAGCAGCAGCGGCGCGCGACCCTCGTACGTACCTTCGACCAGCTCGCCGAGTTGGCGAAGGAGTAGGCAACTGGCGGCCGGCAGGCTCGAGCCGGTGACGCGACGCGTCACGATGGGGCCGGGTCGGCCGACTGCTCCCGGCAAGCCACGGAGCGAGCACCCACCCCGCAGCGGCAACAACATGTGGATTTGAGCTGCTAACTAAATGGACGAGCAGAGACTCACGGCTCTACACCACTCCGCGGGACGCGACCACCACGGACCTACGGACGCCACGTCCGGAACGCAAGTGGGCAAGCAGACGGTCATCAAGACCAGCAACAGCGCCACCCACACTGGGACGCCGCCGGCAAGCTGGCGGCAGAGTTCGTCGAAACCTTGCGCTGCTCGGGCTCGACATCGACGAAGCCGCCGAAGCCTGCCGTCGGGTCATCGCCCCGACCACAAGGGGTTCGTACGCGACTACCCGGCACCGGTCACCGACCACACCGACCTGCTCGACACGGTGACGTCGGCGCGGGACCGGGACGACGCCCCCTGGACGGGGTGGCCCGTCGGGTGGAGTCGCTGAGCCGACGCGCCGCCCAGCTGGCCCGGCCCCGCACCCGCGTGGCTGCCGTCGACCGGTCGGCGCCCGGGTCGGACGCCAGACACGATGGGCGCCATGCGGAGATCGACGAGGCGACTCCTCGGTGAACTGGACGTCCTGTCGTACCGGGAGCGGATGGCGACCCTGGGTGCGGGCGGCAGGGCTGCGACGGCTGGTCCAGGCCGACGAGGCGGACCAGGGTCCGGGCCCCGCCCGGGGGCCGACCGGCCCGCCGCCGGCTGACCGCCGCTCTGCGCGCGGCGCGGAACTGGGGGCCGGTACGCGGACCCGGCGTTTTGCGTCCCGCCGAGGCCGGGCGGGCAGCGCGCTGTTGT
Source organism: Micromonospora sp. NPDC023633 (assembly GCF_040640035.1). Classification (NCBI taxonomy): domain Bacteria; kingdom Bacillati; phylum Actinomycetota; class Actinomycetes; order Micromonosporales; family Micromonosporaceae; genus Micromonospora; species Micromonospora sp. NPDC023633. Next base: position 89,601 of record NZ_JBFABB010000009.1, read on the forward strand.
GACGCAACGGACCGGGTCGGGAAAGGGACACAGTGGCTCTCCCGACGGTGGTAGAAAGCGGGCGAGTACCTCACCTCAGGAGATCATCGTGGAGCGAAACTTCGTGTCCCGTCGGTCGCTGCTGGCCACCGGCGGGGCCACCGCTGTCGCGCTCGGCCTCGCCGCCTCCCGGCCGGCGGCGGCCGCCCCGAGCCAGTCGCCCGTCGTCACCCCGGCCGAGGCGTGGCAGCGGCTGCGTCACGGCAACCATCGATTCATCACCGGGCACAGCCGGCACCCGCACCAGAGCCTGGCCGACCTGCGCCGCTTGGCCGCTGGTCAGCACCCGTTCGCCATCACCCTCGGCTGCGCCGATTCCCGGGTCGCCCCCGAGGTGCTGTTCGACCAGGGTCTGGGCGACCTGTTCGACAACCGGGTGGCCGGGAACATCGTCGACGACCTGCTGCTGGGCAGCATCGAGTTCGCCGTGGAGGAGTTCCACAGCCCGTTGATCGTCGTGCTCGGCCACGAGCGGTGCGGGGCGATTACCGCCACCATCGACGCCATCCGTACCGGCGGTTCCGCCCCCGGTCACATCGCCACTATCGTCGAGAGCCTGCGGCCGGTGGTGGAGCCGGTGCTGGGGCAGCCCGGGGACGAGGTGGACAACGGCGTCCGCGCCAACGTCCGAGCTCAGGTCCAGGCGCTGACCGCACGCAGTCCGATCATCACCGAGCGGGTGCACGCGGGCGCGCTGAAGGTGGTCGGCGCCCGGTACGACCTGGACAACGGGCAGGTTACGTTGGTGGACTGACCTCGGTCGGCGCCCGACCTGACGGCACCGGCACGCCGAACTGACCGGGCCAGCTGCGGACACGCCCGCAGCTGGCCCGGTCAGCGCGTAGGCGCGTCCCCGCCGGCGGGCCGGTCTGGCTAACGGTGTTTTCGGCGATCTTGGTTAGTAGGTTTCAGCGGCTGGGAAGCGGTCGCTGAAGGTGGTGGCGAAGGTGTTCAACGTGGGCTTCCAGCGCATCGTCCACCGGGTCCTGCCTGCTCCGGTGGGGTCCAGGGACCCGGCTCACCAGGTACAGACACGCGGCCTGTTCGTTGGGGACGTGGCTGCGGGCCTTCACGGCCCGCCGGTAGCGGGCGTTGAGCGATTCGATGGCGTTGGTTGAGCAGATGACCTTGCAGATCTCACGGGTCACGTAGCCGATGCCACCGGTAGGGACGTTCCACTCGCGGGCGATCTTTGTGGCGTACCAGCGGTCGAGTACCGGGTAGAAGATCGGCTGGTCCGGCAGGCGTGGTGGTCAAGCCCGCCATAGTTGTTGCTGGCCATCAGGTTGTTGACGGCAGGCGACGGCTCGAATCGTCGCGGGTGCTGGATCCATGTAGTGCGGCTCGCTGGTCTGGGAAAGGCAGTCCGGACACGGTTCTGGGTCATCGACGACATACGTGTCTATCCGCGGTGTGGCTCCGGTCGGGCGTCGCCCGTCGCCGGACCGGGTTGGGCGTGCAGAACCTCGCGCGCCTGCTCGGCGGCGCGGACGATGCTCTCGCTGATGAAGTCGAGGAAGCGGGCGATGTTCTCGAGGCGCGCGGCTGCCGGGGTGTGGGACCCGAGGACGCCGACGCCCTGCCGCGCGGTCTTGGCGAGCTGGTCGTTGAAGCGCGCGCTGGCGATCGTCGACTGGTACCACACGTCGTTATCGGCGATATAGCGCTCACGACGCCCCGCGGCGCGTTCCCGGCGGACGAGGCCCTGGCCCTCGAGGAAGGAGATCGCCTTGGAGACGGACGCGGGGCTGACCTGGAGACGCTGGACCAGCTCGGACGCGGTGACGCTGCCCGCATCGGTGGTGAACAGGCACGTCAGCACCTGGGCAGGCATCTTGGGCAGTCCTGAGGCCATGAGCACGGTGGTGAGGGTTTCCTCGAAATCCGCCACGGCCTCGGCATCGCGCCCGTGAGGCTGCGGTGAGACCTGCGCCGACCCGCGCGGTGCGGCTGGCCGGCGACCGCGGACGCGGCGCTCGGTGGCGCGCTGGGCCAGATCGGCGCGATAGCCCGTCGGGCCGCCGTTGCGCATCACCTCGCGCGTGACCGTCGAGGTCGGACGGTTGAGGCGGCGGGCGATCTCAGCGTAGGAGAGGCTGTCGGCCAACCCCAGCGCAATCTGCTGACGCTCCTGCTTGGTGAGGCGTCCTCCTGGCATGGCGATCTCCTTGGTGTGCCTCGTGGTGGTCCCCGCGCGTCCCACCATAGCGTTCACTTTTGACCCATTGCAACGCGCGCCGCCGACCACGTTGCGTTCAGCGCATAGCTGTTGCACCGACTAATAGCACTTGAGCAGCGAGAATCGGGCAGAGATGCAACATCGGTGTTGTGTGCTAGCGGAATGCAACGTAGCGTTTCATCTGCCGGAAACAGCAATCACCGCCCAGCTCAGGAGATGGCAACATGCAGAAGTTCGACACCCCCGCCCCGATCACCGCCGTCCTGGACGTTCCGGCTGGACGCATCCAGCTCATCGCGGCCGACCGCGCCAATACCACGGTCGAGGTGCTGCCGGCGGACGCCGCCAAGGACCGCGACGTGACGGCGGCCCGGCAGACCACAGTCGAATACGCCGACGGCGTCCTTCGAGTCACGACCCCGCTCAAGCCCCAGATCCTCGGTGCCTCCGGAACCGTCGAGGTCAGCATCCAGCTGCCGTCCGGTTCCCGCCTGAAGGCGAAGGCGGCCGCGGCCGAACTGCGTGGCGTCGGCCGCCTCGGCGAGGTCTCCTACGACGGCTCGCAGGCCGAGATCAAGCTCGACGAGGTTGCGGGCGCCCACCTGGCCACCAGCGCCGGATCGGTCGCGATCGGTCGCCTGACCGGTCCCGCGTACGTCACCACCATGCAGGGCGACATCCGCATTGCCGAGGCCGTGCGCGGCGCCCTCGAACTGCGTACGCAGGACGGCGACATCACCATCGGCGCCGCCGCCGGAGTCTCCGCCACCCTGGATGCCGGCACCAGCATGGGCCGGATCCGCAACGCACTGACCAACACCGGCGGCACCGCCGACCTGGAGATCCAGGCGACCACCACCCGGGGCGACATCGACGCCCGCAGCCTCTGACCACCCAGACCAGCACACCGACGACACCGACAAGATCTGGGGACATCATGACGAACGGCGGCGCACTCGCAGCCAGCACGACGACCACGACATGGACCGGCATGGTGCCGGTCGACGACACGGCCCTGGCCGTCACCGACACCGGCGGACCGGGGATCCCGGTGCTGTATCTCAACGGCCAGTTCGCCACCCAGGGGTACTGGCGGCGGGTCATCGCGGACCTGGGCCCGGGCTGGCGGCACATCACCTACGACGAGCGGGCCCGCGGAACGAAGTCCAAGCGATCGGCGGACTACTCGTTCGAGGCTGCCGTCCGGGACGTGGATGCCGTTCTCGCGGCGCGGGGTGTGCAGCGGGCGCTGCTCGCCGGCTGGTCCTACGGCGCGGTCGTCGCAGCGCACTGGGCCCACCGGAACCCGGACTGTGCCCTGGGGGCCGTGCTGGTGGACGGCGCGTTCCCGCACGACTGGCTGGACGACGCGATGGAGGAGCGGATCCGCACGCTGTTCCGGCGTATGCGTCCGATCACGATGCTGATGCGCCCGACCGGACTGACGCCGCGCATGAACGCCGCCCAGCAGGCCGAGAGCAACATCGAGCTCGGCAAGCTCTCCCGCGAGCGGGAGCTGGGCCCGGTGCTGGATGCCATCACCGTGCCGGTGCGGTACGTCGTCGCCTCCGGGACGTCGCTGGGGAGCAAGGGCGACGAGCAGGAGCAGATCCGCGCCAGCCTCGAGGCGGTGACGGTGCGCAACGCGAACATCCGGATCAGCGCGAAGGTCGCCAGCAACCATGGCGCCATCCTCAGGAAGGACTTCCGCGCCGTCGCGGCCGCCGTGCGCGAGATCGCTGGCCACGACCGACAGGAGGGCTGAGCCATCACCGGTCAGCCGCCTGCGCAGGCCGGGCAGACGACAGCGAAGGCCGGGACGTTTGGGCACCGCCACGCTCCGACCCTCGCTGCCCTGACATGCACCTCGCGGCGGCCGGCACGAAAGTTGTCGACGTCGCCTGCGATAGGTATGCGTCTCGCATCCACGGGTGGACACGGAGTCGAATCTGGAGACGGCCATCAACGAGTGGCATGAAAGGTGTGAACGCGGGCGATCTGCAACGGTCGGCTGAGGCGGTCGGGGATCCGGTTGCCGTCCTCGGCGAGGTCCGCCGTCTGCTGGCACACCTGATCACCACCATCCGACCCATCGACGACATACATCGATGGTCGCGATGGCGACGCCGACACCAGTACCGCGCCAGAACAGCCCACTACCAGCGAAGACACCGACTTCATCAGGTGCGGCTGGAGTACTAATGGCGGATGGCACCCGCGCGGGCCCACGGACCGTCGGTCACACGGGCTCGGCGTTGCGATACCGTCAAGACGCCCACACCGTCGTCGACCAGTCCGCGTTCACCGGCTGGCGATGGTCCGTAGGGCACCCCACGAATCCAGGGAGATCCCGATGGCGGAGCCTGAGCCTGTTCAAGACGCCCACGCCGAGAACACCGACACGCCAACCACCGCCGAGACCGAGACCGACGAGCCCGCCGCTTACACAAATCGGGCTGCCCGACGCGCGAAAGGCAAGGCCTCCTCGCCTCAACCGCTTGGGAAGGGGCAGCGCCTGGACGGCCGGGGTTCGGTCCAGGGCCCGCGCCAGTGGGGTAACCGCCGAAGCGGCTGATCCGTTCATGCAGCATTCGTCGGCACACCGCTCCCGGTGCTCCCGGCGATGGTGGCAGGGGAGCAGTCCGGGAACAGCAGGGTGCCCGTACGTCAGACGGCCCGCCCACCCGAGGAGCAGGCCCGCTACGGGCACGCCTCCGCCACCGTGATCGTCGAGGATCTAGACGCGGTCGTCGCCAGGCTGGTCGCCTCGGGCGGCGGGATCACCACCCCGGTGGCGACCAGCCCGACCGGTCGTTACCTGTACGCCCGGCATCCTGGTGGGGCCGAGGTCGAGTACGTCGAGTGGGTGCCAGAGTTGATCGACTGGATTATCGACCCCTGTCTGACCCGAAAATCGGTCAGTGAGCTGTTCTCCACCGGAGTGACGCTGCTCCTCGACCAGTTCAAGTCGGAAGCTGCGGAGGCGCCATTGTCAACCGTTGAACATCGGCGAAACCTGGCTTTCCCTCGACGTACGGACGGCAGTGGCGGCATCGGCCGCCACCCGCAGGGCGCTACGGGCCACGCGGTCGGTCTCACGCAGCATCGTGGGATCGGTGCGCGGCATCGGGCTGATGATCGTGTTGCCCATCACCTCGTCAAGGGGGATGCCGGCGACGTGGAACGCGGCGTCGCGCGTGCCGTCGGGATGGACCAGTAGCCCCGTCTGGGGGTCGACATCGTATCCGCCGGTGGGGTGCCGACGTCCGTCCCGTCCGCAGACGTTGAATGGACGGATGCGGCCCGCCGCCGCGAGCGAGTGGGTGAGGGTGTCGGCGCTGGCCGTGATGTCGTGCGAGTGCATCCACGCGTCGATGAGCACGGGACTGGTCACGGCGGAACCGGCGACGGCGGGCGACTCGGCGTGGAAGAGGCCGAGTTCGTCGTCGGCGACGACGAGCGCCGCGGGGCCGATGAACCTGACGAGACCGGCGTCCACGAGGGCCAGCAACTGCCGGCTGCGAAAGGCCGGTGGGCCGCTGCCGACCATGCCGCCAAACGCTTGCAGGGTGCGGAAGCCGTTCGCGCGCGACTCGGCGTCGAAGCCACCGAACGTTCCGATGGTGTTCGCCAGCTGTCGTGCCGCGCTGATCGACCACAGTCCGGCCTTGATGGCGCTGTCCCGTCCCTTCGCCGACTCGGTGAGGTCGTCGCCTATGTAGTCGGCGACCCAGGCGGCGAATGTCTCGGGGTTGGGGAACGCTTCGCGGACCGGCGACATCGCTGCCGGCAGGTCGAAGCGGTCCGCGGCGTCCGGAACGTGTGGCGCTATCGCGGCGTCGAGTGCCGACGGCACGCCTTCGGTGGTGACGATCGTCGCGAGGACCGTGGTCAGTGGGGCGGCGAACGCTTCGGGGCGCACGCGGTGAAGCGTCTCGTAGTAGTCGACGAATGCGTCCTTGACGATGAGCGGCCACAGCTGACGGTCGAAGTCGATGGGGCGTGGGATCGTCGACCAGTCGACCGACCGCAGGTAACGCTGCGGTGGCGAGGGTGGCAGTGAGCCGTAGAGCGACTTCGCCCGGTAGGGGACGCCCCGGTGAGAGGTGACGTACATCTTCGGTTCGCGTCCCGACGGTTCGTAGCGCACGCCCGCCCGCGTCAGCGAGTCGTCGACGAATCGCCCACCGCGACCGATGGTCAGCAGCGTCATCGCGTCGAAGAAGCCCATCCCGAGCCCGCGTACGATCGCGGTCGCCCCGTCCGGAACACTCCCGAGGGCCTGGTCGATCGGGTTGTCGGGACGTACCCACATCATCTCGGGATGCCTGGCCAGCACCGCCAGGAAACCGTGCTCCTCGTCGGTGTGGTCGCGCGGCAGCCACCCGGTCGCGGCCACGACGGCATCGCACGCGAGCACCGCACCGGTGCTGAGTTCGATGAGCTGGCGCCCGCCGTCCTCGCGTATGCCGACGGCTCGCGCCAGGTGGGTGGCAACGCTCACGCGCGCCGGCATGGTGTGGAGTGCCCGCTCGAAGCACCAGCGGATGTACTCGCCATAGAGTGCCCGGCTTGGATGGGTTGCGACCGTGATCGCCTCAAGCTCGTCGCGGTAGTCGTCGACGAAGCCCGGGCGGACGGCAACGGAGGCGAACGCGGCCCGGTGGGCCGGATCGATGTCTGTCACCTGAATCGCCGACGGCGGCGACGGGTGCGCGGCATCGAGTGCGAGCCGGCACCACTCGAACAGCGTGGGTCCGGGTACGACCGGGCCCGCCATCGTCACGGTGTCATCGGTAAAAAGCGTCACGGCCCCCGCGAGGGTGTTCATGCACATCTGGCGCGTTTGGTCGGTACGCCAGATACGGCCCGCGCCGAGCTGCGTGTCGTCAATGACATGAATATCGAGGTGGTCGATATCGGGGAAGTCCGCGAGATTCGCACCGATTCGCTCGAGCAGCGATACCCCACGGGGGCCCGCGCCGATGAGTGCGATGACGGGGCGGGCGGGGCGGAGTGTCCATATTGGATGAATGCCTATGAATCGGGTCACAAAGATACCCTACCTGGCCGCTAGGCTTAGTAGGGTTCCCGGCATGGCGAACTTGCTGGTCATCCGTCACACGCGAGCAGTGCTGCGGCGTGACGCTGGCGGGACGGACGACGTGGGCAATCCCCCCGGTGCTCTCCGGCAACGTCGAGGGCCGGCTGGGTGAAGGCCAACCCCCCGGGGCGCTTCGGTGCCGGCACAACCAACCGTTATGCCGGCGGTCGACTCTCCGTTGCCACACCGGCGCGTTGTCGCCTGCCATTTTTCGGATTGTGTCGAGATTAAAATGAGCGCGGGAAGGAAGCGCAGCGACGGTGATCGAGTTCCGCGACCTGAAGAAGTCCTACGGCGATCACGTCGTGCTCGACGAGATAAACCTGCAGATCGGCCAGAGGGAGATATTTGGCCTGGTCGGCGTGAGCGGCGCAGGGAAGTCCACGTTGCTGCGGTGCATCAACCGGCTCGAGAAGATCGACAGCGGCACCCTCATCGTCGACGGCACGGACGTGCGTGCCATCAGCGATCGGGACCTTCCACAGTTCCGCCGCCGAATCGGCATGGTGTTCCAACAGTTCTCTCTGATGGAGCGCAAGAACGTTTACGACAACGTGTACTTCCCCCTCAAGTGCCAGGGCGTACGCAGATCAGCAGCCGACCGGAAGGTACGCGATCTCCTCGAGCTCGTCGGACTCGGTGAGAAGCTCAAGGCGCTGCCCCGGGAGTTGAGCGGCGGGCAGAAGCAGCGGGTCGCCATCGCGCGGGCCCTGGTGAACGATCCCACAATCCTGCTATGCGACGAGGCCACCTCCGCGCTCGATCCGAACATCACCGAGGCGGTCCTCGACCTCCTCAAGCGCATCAACGGCGAGCTCGGCCTCACGATCGTCGTGGTGACTCACGAGGTGGCGGTCATGAAGTCCGTCTGCACTCGGATGGGCTTGCTCAGCGACGGGCGCCTGCGCGCGGAGGGAACCGTTGAGCACTTCTTCCTGGAGAACCCGGAACTGCTGGGGGACTTCATTCGCGACGCGGGGCGTCGCCCGGAAGTCGCGCCCGGCACCTCGCTCGTCCGGGTCGTCCAGCGGGACGCCGCGGGGACCAGTCTGCTGTCGCAGCTCGCCATCCGCACCGGCGTGCCGTTCGAGATCTCGTGGGGCGGGCTCGACCGCTACCGGGACCAGGTCTCGGGATCGTTCCTGCTTCAGGTCGCCGACGCCGATCTTCGCGCGGTGTGCGACGGCCTGACCGCTCTCGGGGCCGCCTGGAAGGAGATCTGATGTACCAGTACGAGTTTTCCGAGCTCTTCGAGCGGATCATCCTGCCCGGGCTGCTCGACACCATCATCATGCTGCTCGGCTCGTTCGTCACGTGCACCCTTGTGGGGTTCACGCTCGCACTGGTCCTCGTGACGACCGACACGCACGGGCTCCGACCGAACCGGGCGGTTCACGAGATCGTGAGCACCGTTATCAGCATGCTGCGGTCGGTGCCGTTCATCATCCTCGCCATCTCGATCATCCCGCTGACCCGCCTGGTACTCGGCACGTCGATCGGCGTGTGGGCGGCGGTCTTCGCCATCACATTCGCGGGCAGCCCGCTGATCGCACGGCTCCTCGAGAGCGCCTTCAAGGAGGTCAATCCGAGCCTCATCGAGGCGGCACGATCCTTCGGCGCGAGCGACCGGCAGATCACCTTCCGGGTCATCGTCACCGAGTCGGTACCGGCGGTCATCTCGCAGATGACGCTCGGCGTGATCTCGCTGCTCGGCTTCACCGCGGTGGCCGGCACGATCGGCGCCGGCGGCCTGGGTGCCGTCGCCCTGACCTACGGCTACCAGAACTTCAACGACCAAATCATGTACGGCACCGTCGCGATCCTGGTCGTCATGGTGATCGGCATTCAGCTCGGCGGCAACGCCCTCTACCGCAAACTCCGGTAACCCAGCCCCCGTCATTCGCCCAGCACGAAAGGCAGCACCCCCATGAGAAACCCTCTCAGGAGAGCGATCCCGCTTCTCGTCGTCGTCGCCCTGGGCGTGTCCCTCGCGGGCTGCTCGTCCGGCTCCGACTCCGGAGGCGACGGCAAGACAGTCACGATAGGCGTACTCGCCCGCGAGGAGCCCGACCTGACCTTCGTGGCCGAGCACCTGGCTGAGCAGGGCTACACGATGAAGGTCCAGGTGTTCGACGACAACATCGCCATGAATCGGGCCACCGAGGACGGCAGCATCGACGCCAACTTCTTCCAGAACGCCAACTACCTCAAGAGCTACAAGGACAGCAACGGATCATCGCTCGTCACCTACGGTCCCTGGCTGCAGACCACGGCCGTGCAGTTCGTCTCGAGCAAGCACGACTCGGCCGACGCTCTCCCGAACGGCGCACGCATCGGCATCGCCAACGACTCCGCGAACCGCGCCCGTGAGCTTCAGCTCCTCGCCGCCAACGGCCTCATCGAGCTCGCGAAGGGCGTCGAGGCACCCACGATCCTCGACGTCACCGCCAATCCGAAGAACCTCCGCTGGGTCGAGGTCAACCCGCGCAGCAAGGCCGCAGCGTTCCCCGACCTGGACGCGATGACCGCTCCGTCGATCACCGTCCACCTGATGAAGGACCCCTCGATCAAGGCCCTCTACGAGGAGACGCCGGAGGTCTACGGCACCTACGGAGGCACGCTCTGGGTCGTCAAGGAGGGCTACGAGAACACCGCTTGGCTCGACGTGGCGGTCTCGTACATGCAGTCCACGGACTACAAGAGCTGGATCGCGAACACCTACAAGGGCCTCAAGAAGACGCCCTGAGTCCTCGCCAGCCCATCGGACCACGACCCCCAGGAAGGGAACACCATGGTCAGCATCGTCGGCATGACCGATCTCCCGCTCGACAAGGTCGATCTCCCCACGTTTGTCGACGAAATCGGGCGTGCGGCGCAGACAGCTTTCGAGTTGCCCCCGCACATGCGCAGCGTCTACCTCGTGCCGCTGCCACACGAGAACTGCACGGTGAAGGACGGCTACGAAATCACGTTCTTCCTGTACACGGCACCCGGCAAGAGCGTGGAGCTCAAGCGACGGATAGTGAAGGCGCTCAACGATGTCGTCCAGGCCAATGACTGGGGCGACATCGTCAAGGTGGTGGTCATCATCAAGGAGCATGCCGCCGAAGACGTCGGAGTCGGCGGGGTTCTTCGCCTCGACATGACCTGACATCGGCCGACCGTGCCGTTGCTGAGTAGGGCGGCCGTCAATTGGGCGATGCGGATGAGGCGCCGCAGCCCCACCAGCCCAATTGACGGCCGACCCACCTCGTTGGTCGAGTAATTTCGAGAGGAATATCGCATGAAGTACCGCCCGATCGGCCGGAGCTCGCTGAAGGCGTCCGTGGTCACCTTTGGCGCCATGGGCATCGGCGGCGGTTTCCGCTACCCGGATGCCGACGACGCGGTGTCGGTCCGCGCCGTACGCGCCGCCCTCGACCGTGGTATCAACGTCATCGACACTGCACCGGTTTATGGATTCGGCCACAGTGAGGAAGTGATCGGCGAGGCCATTCGCGGTCGTCGCGACGACGTCATCGTCGCGACCAAGTGCGGGCTGTGGTGGGGCGACGACGAGGGTAGCTACCGCTTCACGTGGGACGGGCACGCCGTCAAGCGCAACCTCAGTCCGCGGACCATCCGGATCGAGGTGGAGGAGAGCCTGCGCCGGCTCGGCACCGACCGCATCGACATCTACTACACCCACAACCCGGCGATGCCGCCGTTCATGACGCCGATCGAGGACACGATCGCGACGCTCATCGAGCTGCGCGACGAGGGGAAGATCCTCACGATCGGGGCGTCGAACTGTCCTCCGGAGGACGTCGAGACCTACCTCGCGCACGACGCGATCGAGATCGTGCAGCGCAGGTACAGCCTCCTCGCCCGCGGGGTACGCGACGACATCCTGCCGCTGTGCGCGTCGACGGGGCTGTCCCTGCACGCTTACTCACCCCTCGCGAACGGGCTGCTCACAGGCGCATTCACCAGGTCCACGCCGCCGGCGCGTGCAGGTTCCCGGCGTGACGACCCGCTGTTCGGCGACCGCTTCGGAGCGGCCATGGACCTCGTCGAGGGACTGACCGCCGTCGCCTCGTCCCTGGGCACCACTCCCGGTGCGCTGGCGATCGCCTACCTCCTCGCGTCGTCAGATGCCGTCAACGTCATCTGCGGCATCCGGCGCGAGTCGCATCTGGACGACATCATCGCGGGCGCCGGACTCGACATCGACGCGAGCGTCACGGCCGTCCTCGACGAGCTGGCGCAGGATTTCGAGGCTGCGGCCCCGGTGACGGCGTGAACCGGTCGGCGCGGGCGGCGGGCCCCGCAGGTGCCGTCCTGAGCCGGCTCTGGAGCGGGAGACGGCTGGCCCCGTCGCTGTCCGCCTATCACCACCTGCATGCCCATCCCGAACTGTCTGGACAGGAGCACCGGACCGCCGAGTTCGTCGAGGCGCGACTCGTCGAACTGGGCATCGAGACGTTCCGGTGCGGCGGTACGGGCGTCGTCGGCATCCTGCGCAACGGGGAAGGACCCGTCGTGGCATACCGCGCGGACCTCGACGGGCTTCCGATCCAAGAGGAGTCGGGCGTGGCCTACGCGAGCACCGACAAGGGCCGACTGACGGACGGATCGGTGTCCGGGGTGATGCATGCCTGCGGCCATGACCTCCACATGACGGTCGCGCTCGCGGCCGCCGGCGTGCTGACCGAGAACCGGGCCGCCTGGGCCGGCACCGTCGTGTGGATCTTCCAGCCGGCCGAGGAGACGGCCGCTGGGGCGGCGGCGATGGTCGACGACGGGCTGTGGGAGAAGGCCCCACGTCCCGACGCGGTGCTGGCGCAGCACGTGACATCCCTATCGAGCGACCGGGTGCGGATCGGCGTCGGGAACGTCATGAACCTCGGCGACTCGTGGCGCGTGCGACTACGCGGACGCGGCGCACACGGGGCCCGCCCGCACGAGTCCATCGACCCGATCGTGCTCGGTGCCCACCTCGTCACCCGCCTGCAGACCGTCGTCTCCCGGCAGGTGGAACCCGGGTCTCCGGCCGTGCTCACCGTCGGCACCTTCCACGCCGGCACCAAGGAGAACATCATTCCCGACGAGGCGACCCTCTCGCTCAACATCCGCACGCCGGATGCCCAGACGCGGGAGACCGTACTTTCCGCTGTCCGGCGCATGATCGCCGCCGAGGCGAGCGCGAGCGGCGCGCCCGAGCCGACGATCGAGGAGATCAGCCGCTTTCCCCGGTGCTTCAACGCGCCGGAGCAGGCCGGCGAGGTGGCGGCGGCCCTCGATGCCGTCTTCGGGTCGGACAACGTCGCACGCGACCTGCGGGCGACCGGCAGCGAGGACGTGGGTTGGCTCGCCGACGCGATCGGCGTGCCGCTCGTTTTCTGGATGTTCGGCGCCTACCGCCCCGGCCGGGCACCCGGCGACATGCCGTCGAACCATACGCCGCACTTCGCCCCGGAGCCCGAGTACGCGATCCCCGCGGGGGTGCGCGCCGCGCTCGCGGCTTTCGGCACCCGTCTCGACATTCCGTCCTAGTGTCCTGAGTCGTTAATTCGCTGGTAGCTTGTCCGTGTGGGTGATGGTCGTGGTCCGAAGCTGGTGCCGCTGGAGTTGACCGTCGAGGAA
>NZ_JBFABB010000010.1:0-102401 GCF_040640035.1 Micromonospora sp. NPDC023633
GAGGCGCAGGTGGTGGTGGCGGATGTGCGGTGGGATCGGTTCGTGCCGTCGTTCACGGCGTTGCGTCCGTCTCGCCTGTTCACCGACATCCCCGAGGCCCAGCCCGGGCCGGACGAGGAGGCGCCGAAGGGCGAGGACCGCGGCGCGGCGTCGGCGCTGCGGGAGCGGCTGGCCGCCGCCTCCGGGCCGGAGCGCGACCGGATCCTGCTCGACCTGGTCCGCGGCACCGCCGCGGCGGTGCTGGGACACGCCACGCCCAGCGTGATCAGGCCCGGCCGTGGCTTCCTCGAACTGGGCTTCGACTCGCTCACCGCCGTCGAACTGCGCAACCGGCTGACCGCCGAAACGGGCATCGGGCTGCCCGCCACCCTCGTCTTCGACCACCCGACGCCGGCCGCGCTCGCCGGTCACCTGCGGGCCGAGTTGGCCCCCGAGCAGCCGGCGTTGCCGATCGTGGCGGAGATCGAACGCCTCGACAAACTCCTCGGCGGGCTGCCGGGCGACCAGGTCGACGATGCGGTCGTCGGCCGGCTGGAGGAGCTGGTGGCCAGGTGGCGGGGACGACCCGCCACCACACCGGCGCCGGCCGCCGCGGAGGAGTTGGAGTCAGCGAGCCGGGAGGAGCTCTTCGACATCATCCAGCGGGAGTTCGGCAAGTCCTGACCGGACGGTGGAGGCGCGCTGTCGGCGCGGCGACGCCGTGACCTGGCCGACGTCGGCCAGGTCACGGCCGCCTAGGGGTGCGCGCAGCCCATCTAGGGGTGTGCCTGTGCGGGCCCGGCTCCGTAGGGTCGGAGCCCGTCAGGCCGTCTCGCCCTGCCCACCGGCAGCCGAGCGGTACGGATGTGGGTGCGTGCGGTACCCCGGATGGACGGGAGGTCCGCATGGCCGGATCCGGCCTGCCTCAGTTGCTCGCCATCAGTGACCTGCACGTGGTCCACGCCGAGAACAAGGCCATCGTGGAACGGCTGCGGCCGGAGCGGGACGGCGACTGGCTCATCGTCGCCGGCGACGTCGGGGAGTTCGTCGGCGACATCGAGTGGGCGCTGGGACTGCTCAGCCGCCGGTTCGCCAAGGTGATCTGGGCCCCCGGCAACCACGAGCTCTGGACCCCCCGCGAGGACCCGATCCAGCTGCGGGGGGACGCGCGCTACCAGCACCTGGTGGAACTCTGCCGCGGGCTCGGGGTGGTCACTCCCGAGGACCCGTACCCCGTCTGGGACCCGCAGGGAGACGATCCGGTCCTGATCGCCCCGCTCTTCGTGCTCTACGACTACACCTTCCGGCCGGCCGGGACGTACACCCGGGAGCAGGCCCTGGCGCGGGCCCACGAGGTCGGCGTGGTCTGCACCGACGAGATCCTGCTGCATCCGGACCCGTACCCGACCCGGGACGCCTGGTGCCGGGCGCGGCTGGCCCTGACCGAGCGCCGGCTCACCGCGGAACGGGGCGGGCTGCCCACCGTTCTGGTCAACCACTTCCCGCTCGTCCGGGAGCCCACCCGGATCCTGCGGTACCCGGAGTTCGCGCAGTGGTGCGGCACCGAGGCCACCGCGGACTGGCACGTCCGATTCGACGCCCGCGTCGCCGTCTACGGCCACCTGCACATCCCGCGCACCACCTGGTACGACGGGGTCCGGTTCGAGGAGGTCTCGGTGGGCTACCCCCGGGAGTGGCGTCGCCGCTCGACGCCCCCGGGACGGCTGCGCCGCATCCTGCCCGCGGTCGCCGGACAGCCCGCCTGAGCGGCCGTCGCGATGCTGGTCACGGCTTCCTCGCCGGCCCGTCGCGACGGCCCTTGCGGGCCGGCCGATCAGGGGTTCTCTAGGGGTTGGGCGCGCGATGGGCGCTCAGTACCGTCCAGTCACGGTGGCGGGCATGTGTCGGCGGGACGGTCCGGCGTGGCGGGCGCCTGAGCAGGCACGACAACCGGAATTCGGAACAGGTGTCGGGTTCATGAGCCGAACGGCCATGTCTCCACCCACCTGTGCACGAAGCCGTTCCGTCGGCGGTGGTGTGGTCAACGAATCGGCAGATTCCGATCGATAGCAAGCTCTGGGCGGGTGGGTCATGGCGGACGAAGACAAGCTCCTCGAACACCTGAAGTGGGTGACCTCCGAGCTCCGCCTGGCGCGCCGGCGCCTGACCGAGCTGGAGAACGAGGACGCCGAGCCGATCGCGATCGTCGGCATGGCCTGCCGGTTCCCCGGCGGGGTCGCCTCGCCGGAGGACCTCTGGGACCTGGTCGCGGGCGGTGTGGACGCCATCGGCACGTTCCCCGACGACCGGGGCTGGGACCTCGACGGGCTCTACGACCCCGACCCGGACCACCCCGGCACCACCTACAGCAACCGGGGCGGCTTCCTGCACGACGCCGGCCTGTTCGACCCGAGCCTGTTCGGGATCTCGCCGCGCGAGGCGCTGGCCATGGACCCGCAGCAGCGGCTCCTGCTCGAAGTGACCTGGGAGGTCTTCGAGCGGGCCGGCATCGACGCCACGTCGGTGCGGGGCAGCCGTACCGGGGTGTTCGTCGGCACCGCGGGGCAGGACTACACGTCGGTGCTGCGGCAACTGCCCGAGGGCACGGAGGGCTACGTCCTCACCGGCACGGCCGCGAGCGTCATGTCCGGCCGGCTGGCGTACTCCTTCGGGCTGGAGGGGCCGGCCGTCACGATCGACACCGCCTGCTCCTCCTCGCTGGTCGCCCTGCACCTCGCCGGTCAGGCCCTGCGCGACGGCGAGTGCTCCCTCGCCGTGGCCGGCGGCGTGACCGTGCTGGCCACGCCCGGCGCCTTCGTCGAGTTCTCCCGCCAGCGGGGGCTCGCCTCCGACGGCCGGTGCAAGGCCTTCTCCGCCGACGCCGACGGGACCGGCTGGTCCGAGGGCGTCGCCATGCTGCTCGTCGAGAAGCTCTCCGACGCCCGGCGCAACGGTCACCCCGTCCTGGCGGTGATCCGGGGCAGCGCCGTGAACCAGGACGGCGCCAGCAGCGGCCTGACCGCCCCCAACGGTCCCTCGCAGCAGCGGGTCATCCGGCAGGCGCTGGAGAACGCCCGGCTCAGCCCGTCCGACGTGGACGTGGTCGAGGCGCACGGCACGGGCACCCGGCTCGGCGACCCGATCGAGGCGCAGGCCCTGCTGGCCACGTACGGCCAGGGCCGGCCCGCCGACCGGCCGCTGTGGCTGGGGTCGCTGAAGTCGAACATCGGTCACCCGCAGGCCGCGGCCGGCGCCGGCGGCGTCATCAAGATGGTGATGGCGATGCGGCACGGCGTGCTGCCGCCCACCCTGCACGTGGCCCAGCCGTCCCCGCACATCGACTGGTCGACCGGCGCCGTGTCCCTGCTGGACGAGGCCCGCCCGTGGACGGGCGGCGAGCACGTCCGCAGGGCCGCCGTGTCGTCCTTCGGCATGAGCGGCACGAACGCCCACCTGATCCTGGAGCAGGCGCCCACTCCCGACCCGGCCGCCGACGAGGCCACCCCGGCCCGCCGGCCCGCCGTCGCGCCGGTGCTGCTCTCCGCCGCGCACCCGGCGGCGTTGTCCGCGCAGGCCAGCCGGTGGGCCCGCTGGCTGGGCGAGGACGAGGAGCCGCGCCCGCTCGACGTGGCCTGGTCGTCGGTGGTGTCCCGGTCGACGCTCGACCGGCGCGCGGTGGTGCTCGCCGAGGACCGGGCGGGCCTGCTGGCGGGCCTGGAGTCCCTGGCGGCGGGCGCGCCGTCGGGCACGGTGGTCACGGGCCAGGCCGGGGACCGGGGTCCGCTGGCGGTGCTCTTCTCCGGCCAGGGCGCGCAGCGCGCCGGTATGGGCCGGGAGCTGTACGGCGAGTTCCCCGTCTTCGCCGCCGCCCTGGACGAGGCGTGCGGGTACCTGGACCGGGTGCTGCCGCGCCCGCTGCGGGAGGTGCTGTTCGCGCCGGAGGGCTCCGCCGAGGCGGAGCTGCTGGACCAGACCGCCTTCACCCAGGCCGGGCTGTTCGCCGTCGAGGTGGCGCTGTTCCGGCTCGTGGAGTCGTTCGGCGTGGTGCCGGACTTCGTGGGCGGGCACTCGATCGGCGAGATCGCCGCGGCGCACGTGGCCGGGGTGCTGTCCCTCCAGGACGCCTGCCTGCTCGTGGCCGCGCGGGGCCGGCTGATGCAGTCGCTGCCCGACGGCGGCGGGATGCTCGCCGTGGCCGCCGACGAGGCCGCGGTGGTCGGGTCCATCGCCGGGCTGACCGACCGGCTCGGCGTCGCGGCGGTCAACGGCCCGACCTCGGTCGTGGTGTCCGGCGCCGTCGAGGCACTGGACGAGGTGGAGCGGGTCTGGCGGGACCGGGATGTGCGTACCCGCCGGTTGACCGTCAGCCACGCGTTCCACAGCCCGCTGATGGAGCCGGTGCTGGAGCGGTTCCGCGGCATCGTCGAGCGGTTGACCTTCGCCGCGCCCACGCTGCCGATCGTGTCGAACCTGACCGGGGCGCTCGCCGACGCCGACGAGATCCGCACCCCGGAGTACTGGGTGCGGCACGTCCGCGAGGCCGTGCGCTACGCCGACGGGATCGCCGCCCTGCGGGCCGCCGGTGTCGACACGTTCCTGGAGGTCGGTCCGCGCAGCGTGCTGACCGCGATGACGGCGGACGTCCTGCCCGACGACGACGTGCTGACCGTTGCCACCCAGCGCCGGGACCGGCCGGAGGCGCAGGCGCTCCTGGCGGCGCTGGCCGAGCTGCACGTGCACGGGGTGCCGGTGAGCTGGCAGCCGTGGTTCGCCGACACCGGGGCGCGGCGGGTGGACCTGCCCACGTACGCCTTCCAGCGGGAGCGGTTCTGGCCCGAGGTGGTGCCGTGGCGGGTCGGCGACGTGTCGGGCGCCGGCCTGGGCGTGGCGGGGCACCCGCTGCTCGGTGCGGCGGTGCGGCTCGCCGGCGACGACGAGGTGGTGCTGACCGGCCGGCTGTCGGCGTCGACGCACCCGTGGCTGGCGGACCACGTGGTCGGCGGTGCCGTGGTGGTGCCGGGCACCGCGCTGGTGGAGCTGGCGGTGCGCGCCGGCGACGAGGTGGGCGCGTCGCGGGTGCGGGAGCTGACCGTGGCGGCGCCGCTGGTGCTGCCGGAGTCCGGTGCGGTACGCGTGCAGGTGCGGGTCGGCGCTGCCGACGGCTCCGCCGCCCGGTCGGTGTCCGTGTACTCCCAGCCCGCGGACGACGACGCCGAGTGGGTGCGGCACGCCGACGGCGTGCTCGAACCGGTGTCGGCCGACGAGCCGGGCGTCGGGGCGTGGCCCCCGGCGGGCGCGACCGAGGTGGACCTGACCGGCTGGTATCCGGCGCTGGCGGAGCACGGCCTGTCGTACGGGCCGGTGTTCCAGGGCGTGCGGCGGGCCTGGACGGCCGACGGCGAGGCGTTCGCCGAGGTGGCGTTGCCGGACGGGGCGGCCGGGGACGCGACCGCGTTCGGGGTGCACCCGGCGCTGCTGGACGCCGCGCTGCACCCGGTGGCGCTGCTGCTGGCAACGGAGGCGGCGAGCGGGCCGCGCGTGCCGTTCGCGTTCGAGGGTGTGCAGGTGCACGCCTCGGGAGCCAGGACGCTGCGGGTGCGGTTGACCCGGGACGGCTCCGGGGTGCGGCTGGTCGCCTGCGACGCATCGGGCGCGCCGGTGGTGTCGGTGGACTCCCTGGTGCTGCGGGAGATGACCGCGACGGCGACCCGCAGCGCCGCCGCCCGGTCGCTGTTCGACGTGGCCTGGCAGGCCGACCAGATCGTCGGAGTCGACGACCTGCCGGGGTGGGCGACGCTGGGCCGGCAGGCCCCGGCCGCGCTGCCGCAGCTGCCGGTCTTCGCCGACGTGGCAGCGCTGGCGGCGAGCGGGGCCGCGCCCCGGCAGGTGCTGCTGACGGTCCCGGCCGGCGAGCCCGACGTCGCCGTGCCGGAGGCCGTGCGGGCGGTCACCAACGGTGTCCTGGACGTGCTGCGGTCCTGGCTCGCCGCCGAGCCGCTGGCGGACACGAAGCTCGTGGTGGTGACCCGGGGCGCGGTGGCCGCCGGGGACGACGACCAGGTCACCGACCTGGCCGCCGCGGCGGTCTGGGGTCTGCTGCGGTCGGCGCAGTCGGAGCACCCGGGGCGGATCGTCCTGGCCGACGTCGAGGGCGAGCTGACCCCCGCGACCCTCGCCGTGCTGGCCGGAGCCGCGGTCGACCCGTCGGTCTCCGGCGGGCAGCTCGCGGTGCGGGGCGAGCGGACCTTCGTGCCGAGGCTGGTACGGCCGGTGGGCGACGAGCTGACGCCGCCGTCCGGGTCGTGGCACCTGGCGGCCGTGGCGCCCGGCACCCTGGACGGGATCGAGCTGGTTCGTGCCGTGCCCGGGGCGCTGGACGCGGGGCAGGTACGCATCGCCGTGCGCGCGGCGGGGGTGAACTTCCGCGACGTGTTGATCGCGTTGGGGATGTACCCGGACCCGGCGGCCGTGATGGGCAGCGAGGGCGCGGGCGTGGTGGTCGAGGTCGGCCCCGGCGTGACCGACCTGGCGCCCGGCGACCGGGTGATGGGCATGTTCGAACTCGGGTTCAGCCCGCAGGCGGTCGCCCACCGGGAGCGCATCGCCAAGATGCCCGCCGGCTGGACCTTCACGCAGGCGGCGTCCGTCCCCCTGGTCTTCCTGACCGCGTACTACGCGCTGCGCGACCTGGCCGGCCTGCGGGCCGGCGAGTCGGTGCTCATCCACAACGGCGCCGGCGGCGTCGGCATGGCCGCCATCCAGCTCGCCCACCACCTCGGCGCCACCGTCCACGCGACGGCGAGCCCCGGCAAGTGGGGCGTGCTGCGCGGCCTGGGGGTGGCCGAGGAGCGGATCGCGTCGTCGCGGACCACAGAGTTCGAGCAGGTCTTCGGCGCGGCCACCGGTGGCGCCGGGGTGGACGTGGTGCTGGACGCGTTGGCCGGCGAGTTCGTCGACGCGTCGCTGCGGCTGCTGCCGCGGGGCGGCCGGTTCGTGGAGATGGGCAAGGCCGACCTGCGCGACCCGGAGGCCATCGCCGCCGACCACCCGGGCGTGGCCTACCGGGCGTTCGACCTGAACGAGGCGGGCAGCACCCGGATCGGCGAGATGCTCGCCGAGGTGCTCGCCCTCTTCGCGCAGGGCGCGCTGCGGCCGCTGCCCGTACGGGCGTGGGACGTGCGGCAGGCCCGGCAGGCGCTGCGGCACGTCAGCCAGGCCCGCCACGTCGGCAAGGTGGTGCTCCGCATCCCCGCGCCCCTCGACCCCGAGGGCACCGTGCTGGTCACCGGCGCGGCCGGGACCCTGGCCGGCGTGGTCGCGCGGCACCTGGTCGCCAGCGGTCAGGCCCGCCACCTGCTGCTGGCCTCCCGTCGCGAACCCGGCCGGCCCGGCGCCGACGACTACGCCACCCTGGTCAGGGAACTGACCGACGCGGGCGCCGACGTCACCGCCGTGACGGTCGACGTCAGCGATCCCGCGCAGGTCACCGGGCTGATCGCCGGGATCGACCCGGCGCACCCGTTGACCGCGGTGGTGCACACCGCCGGGGTGATCGCCGACGCGACCATCGGCTCGCTGGACGAGCGGGCCCTGCGTACGGTGCTGGCGCCGAAGGTGGACGCCGGCTGGGCGCTGCACGAGGCCACCCGGCACCTGGACCTCGCGGCGTTCGTGCTGTTCTCCTCCGTGGCGGCCACCCTCGGCTCCCCGGGGCAGGGCAACTACGCGGCCGCCAACGCGTTCCTCGACGCCCTCGCCCAGCACCGCCGGCAGCAGGGGCTGCCCGCCACCAGCATCGCCTGGGGCATGTGGGCCACCGCCAGCGCGATGACCGCCCACCTCGACGGCGACGACCAGCAGCGGCTGCGGCGGGTCGGGATGAGCGGTCTCTCTCCGGCCGAGGGCGCCGAACTCTTCGACGCCGCCCTGCCGGCGGTCCCGCCGGTCGTCGTCGCGGCCCGACTCCAGGTCACCGGCGAGGCGAGCCACGTGCCGCCGTTGCTGCGGCACCTGCTGCGCGGCGGACGGCGTCGCACGGCCACCGACCAGCCGACCGCCGGGACGTCGTGGCGGGACCGGCTCGCCGGCCTGTCCGAGGCGGACGCCCGCCAGGCGCTGGTCGACCTGGTCTGCGGGCAGGCCGCCACGGTGCTGGGTCACGCCTCGGCGCAGGCGGTTCCCGCCGCCCGGGCCTTCAAGGACCTGGGGTTCGACTCGCTGACCTCGGTGGAACTGCGCAACCGGCTGGGCGCCGCGACCGGGCTGCGGCTCTCCGCCACGCTGGCCTTCGACCACCCCACCCCGGCCCGGCTGGCCGACCACCTGTTCGCGCAGCTCGGCCGGTCCACCGGCGCCGGCCCCACGGTCCGTACGGTCGTCACCGCCGACGCCGACGAGCCGATCGCCATCATCGGCATGGCCTGCCGCTACCCCGGCGGTGTCGCCACCCCCGAGCAGCTGTGGCAGCTCGTCACCTCCGGTGCCGACGCGATCGGCGAGTTCCCCACCGACCGCGGCTGGGACCTCGACCGGCTGTACGGCACGGACGGCGACCAGGCGGGCGGCACCGTCACCGACCAGGGCGGCTTCCTCTACGACGCGGCCGACTTCGACGCCGGCTTCTTCAACATCAGCCCCCGCGAGGCCCTCGCCATGGACCCGCAGCAGCGGCTGCTGCTGGAGACCGCCTGGGAGAGCTTCGAGTACGCCCGCATCGACCCCACCGCGCTCAGCGGCACCGCCACCGGTGTCTTCATCGGCGCCGCCTCCTCCGGCTACGCCACCAGCGGACGCGACGACCTGGACGGCCTCGAGGGGCACCTGCTGACCGGCACGGCGGGCAGCGTCGCCTCCGGGCGGGTCGCCTACACGTTCGGCCTCGAAGGCCCGGCCGTCACCGTCGACACCGCCTGCTCCTCGTCCCTGGTGGCGCTGCACCTCGCCGCCCAGGCGCTGCGCGGCGGCGAGTGCGACATGGCCCTGGCCGGCGGGGTGGCGCTGATGGCGCAGCCCGGCATGTTCTCCGAGTTCTCCCGACAGGGCGGGCTGGCCCCCGACGGGCGGTGCAAGGCGTTCGCCGCCGGCGCGGACGGCACCGGCTGGTCCGAGGGCGTGGGGATGCTGCTGGTGGAGCGCCTGTCCGACGCCCGGCGCAACGGCCACCGCGTCCTCGCCGTCGTGCGTGGCTCCGCGGTCAACCAGGACGGCGCGTCGAACGGGCTGACCGCCCCGAACGGCCCGTCCCAGCAGCGGGTGATCCGGCAGGCCTTGGAGAACGCGCGGCTGACCCCGGCGGACGTGGACGCGGTCGAGGCGCACGGCACCGGCACCGTCCTCGGCGACCCGATCGAGGCGCAGGCGGTGCTGGCCACCTACGGGCAGGACCGCGACGGCGGGGAGCCGCTCTGGCTCGGGTCGATCAAGTCGAACATCGGCCACTCCCAGGCGGCGGCGGGCGTCGCCGGCGTGATCAAGATGGTGCTGGCGATGCGGCACGGCGTGCTGCCGCCCACCCTGCACGTGGACGAGCCGTCGCCCCACGTCGACTGGAGCGCCGGGGCGGTCGCCCTGCTCACCGAGGCACGGCCGTGGCCGGCCGCCGACCGGCCCCGCCGCGCGGCGGTGTCGTCGTTCGGCATCAGCGGCACCAACGCGCACACCATCATCGAGCAGGCCCCCGACGAGCCGGCCCCGGCGACGCCCCCGCCGGCCGGCGACCTTCCCGGCCTGGTCGGGCCCGCCGCCGTGCCCCTGCTGGTGTCCGGCAGAAGCCCTCGCGCACTCGGGGCGCAGGCCGCCCGCCTCGGCGAGCGGCTCGCCGCCGACGCCGACCTGGACCCGCGCGACCTCGGGTTCTCCCTGGCCGCCCAGCGGGCCCACCACCCGTACCGCGCGGTCGTCGTGGCCGCCGACCGGGACGACGCGATCGCCCGCCTGGCCGCCCTGGCCTCCGCTGACAGCTCGCCGGCCGCCGTGGACGCCGCACCGAAGGTCGTCTTCGTCTTCCCCGGCCAGGGCTCCCAGTGGACGGGGATGGCGCTGGACCTGCTGGAGACCTCGCCGGTCTTCCGGCAGCACATGAACGAGTGCGCCGAGGAGCTGTCCCGGCTGGTGGACTGGTCCCTGGAGGACGTGCTCCGGGAGGCGCCCGGCGCGCCGCCGCTGGACCGGGTGGACGTGGTCCAGCCCGTGCTCTTCTCCGTCATGGTGTCCCTCGCGCAGCTCTGGCGCTCGTGCGGCGTCGAACCGGCCGCCGTCGTCGGGCACTCGCAGGGCGAGATCGCCGCGGCCTGCGTCGCCGGCGCGCTGACCCTCGCGGACGCGGTGCGGCTCGTCGTGGCGCGTAGCCGCGGCCTGCTGGCGATCGTGGGTCGGGGCGGCATGGTCTCCGTCCCGCTTTCGGCCGCGGACACTGAGCAGCTGATCGCGCCGTGGCAGGGGAGTCTCTCCGTCGCCGCCGTCAACGGCGCCGCCGTGACCGTGGTCTCCGGCGACTCGGCGTCGGTCACCGCGCTGCTCGCGTACTGCGCCGAGCGGGACATCCGGGCCCGGCAGGTCGCCGTCGACTACGCGTCGCACTGCGGCCACGTCGACGCGGTCCGCGACGAGGTGATGGCCGGGCTCGGCACGGTCGAGGCGCGGTCCACCACGGTGGCCTTCCACTCCACCGTCACCGGCGAGCTGATCGACACCGTCGAGCTCGACGCGGAGTACTGGTACCGCAACCTGCGGGAACCGGTCCGGCTCGCGCCCGTGGTGGACCGGCTGGTCGACCAGGGCTTCCGGGCCTTCGTCGAGGTCAGCCCGCACCCCGTGCTGAAGGTGGTCGTCCAGGACGCGCTCGACCGGGCCACCGGCGCCGGCGACGCGGGCGTGGTGGCGGGTTCGCTGCGCCGCGACGAGAACGGTCCGCGCCAGCTGCTGGCCAATCTGGGCGACCTGCACGTCGCCGGGGTGCCCGTCGACTGGGCGGGCGTGTTCGCCGGCTCCGGCGCCGCCCCGGTCGACCTGCCCACGTACGCCTTCCAGCGGGACCGGTTCTGGCCGGCGGTCGACCGGTCCGCGACCGGCGACGTGTCTGGCGCGGGGCTGGGCGCGGCCGGGCACGGGCTGCTCGGCGCGGCGGTGCGCCTCGCCGGTGACGACGAGGTCGTGCTGACCGGCCGGCTGTCGGCGTCGACGCACCCCTGGCTGGCGGACCACGTGGTCGGCGGCGCGCTGGTGCTGCCGGGCACCGCCCTGGTCGAGCTCGCGGTGCGGGCCGGCGACGAGGTCGGCGTCTCCCGGGTCCGGGAACTGACCATCGCCGCGCCGCTGGTGCTGCCGAACTCGGGCGCGGTCCGCGTGCAGGTGCGCGTCGGCGCGGCCGACGGCTCCAACGCCCGGCCCGTGGCGGTGCACTCGCAGCCCGACGGCGACCCGGACGCCGCGTGGCTGCGGCACGCCGACGGCCTGCTGGAGGAGGCCGCCGACGAGCCGGCCCTGGGCCCCTGGCCGCCCACCGGGGCCGCCGAGGTGGACCTCGCCGGCTGGTACCCGGCGCTGGCGGAGCGCGGCCTGGCCTACGGGCCGGCGTTCCGGGGCCTGCGGCGGCTGTGGACCGCCGGCGACGAGGCGTACGCCGAGGTCGCCCTGCCGGACGAGGCGGCTGCCGACGCCGCCAGCTTCGCCGTGCACCCGGCACTGCTGGACGCCGCGCTGCACCCCGTCGGGCTGCTGCTGACCGAGCGGTCCGGCGGACCGCGCGTGCCCTTCGCGTTCGAGGGCGTGCAGGTGCACGCGTCCGGCGCCAGGACGCTGCGGGTGCGGCTGACCCGGTCGGGCTCGCGCGTGCGGCTGGTGGCCGGCGACGAGTCCGGCGCGCCGGTGGTGTCCGTCGAGTCGCTCGCCCTGCGGGAGATGACCGACGCCTCCGGCGCCGAGGCCGCGGAGCGGTCGCTGTTCGAGGTGACGTGGCAGCCCGAGCCGGTCACCCCGGCGCGGGACGTCTCCGGCTGGGTGCTGCTCGGCGACGGGGACGCGCCGGCGGGCCTGGCCACGCCGGTCTTCCCGACCGTCGACGAGCTGACCGCGGCGGTCTCGGCCGGCTCGGTCGAGGCACCTCGCGCGCTGGTCCTTCCGGTGCGCGCCGGCACGCCTGAGGGCGACCTGCCCGACCTCGTCCGTACGGTCACCGCCCGGGTCCTGGACGTGGTGCGGTCCTGGCTGGACAGCGCGGCCCTGGCCGACACGACGCTGGTGGTGCTGACCCGCGGCGCCATGGCCGCCACCCCGGCCGACGCGCTGCGGGACCTGCCCGGCGCGGCGGTCTGGGGCCTGCTGCGCTCCGCGCAGTCCGAGCACCCGGGGCGGATCGTCCTCGCCGACGTCGACGGCGAACTCACCCCGGCCACCCTCGCCCTGCTGGCCGCCGTGGCCGAGGACCCGTCGGCCACCGGCGGTCAGGTGGCCGTACGCGGCGACGAGGTGCGCACCCCCCGCCTGGGCCGGCCCGCCGGCACGGCTGCCGAGGAACTCGTGCCGCCGGCCGGGCTGTGGCGGGTCGGGGCGGTGAGCCCCGGCACCCTGGACGGCATCGGCATGGTGCCCGCCACGGCCGTCGCCCTGGACGCGGGCCAGGTGCGCATCGCCGTCCGCGCGGCCGGGGTCAACTTCCGGGACGTGCTGATCGGCCTGGGGATGTACCCCGATCCGACGGCCGTGATGGGCAGCGAGGGCGCGGGCGTGGTGGTCGAGGTCGGCCCCGGCGTGACCGACCTGGCGCCCGGCGACCGGGTGCTCGGCATGTTCGAGCCCGCCTTCGCCCCCGAGGTGATCGCCACCCGCGACCTCGTCGCGAAGATCCCCGCCGGCTGGTCCTTCGCCCAGGCCGCGTCCGTGCCGGTGGTCTTCCTGACCGCGTACTACGCGCTGCACGACCTGGCCGGTCTGCGGGCCGGCGAGTCGGTGCTCATCCACAACGGCGCCGGCGGCGTCGGCATGGCCGCCATCCAGCTCGCCCGGCACTGGGGCGCGACGGTGTACGCCACCGCCAGCCCCGGCAAGTGGGGCGTGCTGCGGGGCCTGGGCGTGGCCGAGGAACGGATCGCGTCGTCGCGGACCACCGAGTTCGAGCAGGCCTTCGGCTCGGTGACCGGTGGCGCCGGGATGGACGTGGTGCTGGACGCGTTGGCCGGCGAGTTCGTCGACGCGTCGCTGCGGCTGCTGCCCCGCGGTGGCCGGTTCGTGGAGATGGGCAAGGCCGACCTGCGCGACCCGGACGTGGTCGCCGCCCGGCACCCGGGCGTGACGTACCGCGCGTTCGACCTCAACGAGGCCGGACACCGGCGCATCGGCGAGATGCTCACCGAGGTGCTCGCCCTGTTCGAACAGGGCGCGCTGCGGCCGCTGCCCGTTCGGGCGTGGGACGTGCGGCAGGCCCGGCAGGCGCTGCGGCACATCAGCCAGGCCCGGCACATCGGCAAGGTCGTCCTGCGGGTGCCCGCGCCCGCCGACCCGGACGGCACCGTGCTGATCACCGGCGCCGGCGGCGCCCTCGCCGGCGTGTTCGCCCGGCACCTCGTCACCACCGGCCAGGCGCGGCACCTGCTGCTGGCTTCCCGACGCGGCCCGGAGCAGTACCGGGACCTGGTCGAGGAGCTGACCCGCGCGGGCGCCCGGGTCACCGTCGGCACCGCCGACGTGGCCGACCCCGCGCAGGTGACCCGGCTGCTGGAACTGGTGGAGCCGGCGCACCCGCTGACCGCGGTGGTCCACACCGCCGGGGTGATCGCCGACGCGACCATCGGCTCGCTCGACGCGCCGGCCCTGCACGCCGTGCTGACGCCGAAGGTGGACGCCGGCTGGGCGCTGCACGAGGCCACCCGCCACCTGGACCTGGCCGCGTTCGTGCTGTTCTCCTCGGTGGCGGCCACCCTCGGCTCCCCGGGGCAGGCCAACTACGCGGCCGCCAACGCGTTCCTCGACGCCCTCGCCCGGCACCGCCGGGAGCAGGGCCTGCCCGCCACCAGCCTCGCCTGGGGTCTCTGGGCCACCAGCAGCGCCATGACCGCGCACCTGGGCGGCACCGAACACCGTAAGGCGATCCGCGCCACCAGCGCCCCGCTGACCGACCGGCAGGGCGTGGCGCTCTACGAGCTGGCGCGCCAGCGCGGCAACGCGCACCTCGTACTCATGAACCTGCCGCCGGCCGCGTCGCGGCCGACCGGCCAGACGGTGCCCAGCCTGCTGCGTGACCTGATCCGGGCCACCGGCCCGGCCCGGCGCGCGGTGGGCCGGGGCCTGGCGGACACCGCGTCGGTGCGGGACCGGCTGGCGACGCTCAGCCCGGCGGAGCGGCGCGGCCACCTGCTCGACCTGGTGGCCGCCAGCGTGGCCGCCGTGCTCGGGCACCGCTCGGCGGAGAGTGTCGACACCCAGCGCGCCTTCAAGGAACTGGGCTTCGACTCGCTCACCTCGGTGGAGCTGCGCAACCGCCTCTCCGCCGCGACCGGGTTGCGGCTGCCCGCGACCGTGGCGTTCGACTACCCCACCCCGGTGGTGCTCGCCGAGTTCCTCGACAAGGAACTCGGCGGCGCGGCGGTCGTGGACCGGCCCGCCGCGGTCGGCACCGCCGCCGCCCTCGACGAGCCGATCGCCATCATCGGCATGGCCTGCCGGTTCCCCGGCGACGTGCAGACCCCCGAGCAGCTCTGGGACGTGGTCACCGCCGGCGCCGACGTCATCTCGCCCTTCCCCACGGACCGGGGCTGGAACCTGGACGACCTGCGCGTCGGCGGCGAGGACGGCACGGCCGTACCGCGCCAGGGCGGCTTCCTCCACGACGCCGCGCAGTTCGACGCCGCCTTCTTCGGGATCTCCCCCCGGGAGGCGCTCGCGATGGACCCGCAGCAGCGGCTGCTGCTGGAAACGTCCTGGGAGGCCTTCGAACGGGCCGGGATCGACCCCCACTCGGCGCGGGGCAGCAGCACCGGCGTCTACGTCGGGCTCATCTACCACGACTACGCCTCCCAGGCCGCCGGCACCGACGACGAACTGGGCGGCCACGTCGGCAACGGCAGCGCCGGCAGCGTCGCCTCGGGCCGGATCTCGTACCTGTTCGGCCTCGAGGGGCCCGCGGTCACCGTCGACACCGCCTGCTCGTCGTCGCTGGTGGCGCTGCACCTGGCCACCCAGGCGCTGCGGCAGGACGAGTGCCGGCTCGCGCTCGCCGGCGGGGTGAGCGTCATGTCCACCCCCGGCATGCTCACCGAGTTCTCCCGGCAACGCGGCCTGTCGCCCGACGGGCGGTGCAAGGCGTTCGGCGCGGGCGCCGACGGCACCGGCTTCGCCGAGGGCGTCGGCATGCTCCTGCTGGAGCGCCTCTCCGACGCGCAGCGCAACGGCCACCGCGTCCTCGCCGTTGTCCGCGGCAGCGCGGTGAACCAGGACGGCGCCAGCAGTGGCCTGACCGCGCCGAACGGCCCCGCCCAGCAGCGGGTGATCCGGCAGGCACTCGCCAACGCCCGGCTCGCCACGACCGACGTGGACGCCGTCGAGGCGCACGGCACCGGCACCGCCCTGGGCGACCCGATCGAGGCGCAGGCGCTGCTGGCCACGTACGGGCAGGGCCGGCCGCAGGACCGGCCGCTGTGGCTGGGGTCGGTGAAGTCCAACATCGGCCACGCCCAGGCGGCGGCCGGCGTCGCCGGCGTGATCAAGATGGTGCTGGCGATGCGGCACGGCGTGCTGCCGCCGACCCTGCACGCCGAGAAGCCGTCCCCGCACATCGACTGGACGACCGGGTCGGTCGCCCTGCTCACCGACGCGCGGCCGTGGCCGGTGGTCGAGCGGCCCCGCCGCGCGGCGGTGTCGTCGTTCGGCATCAGCGGCACCAACGCGCACACCATCATCGAGCAGGCCCCGGAGCCCGCCCCGGCGCAGCCCGCACCGCCCGCCACGACCGTCCCGGGCGACCTCGTCGCCTGCGTCCTCTCGGCCCGCGACGACGCCGCCCTGCGCGCGCAGGCGCGCCGGCTGCGGACCCTCGTCGACGACGAGCCGGACCTGACCGTCGCCGACGTCGGCCGGGCGCTCGCCACCGGCCGGACCGTCTTCGAGCACCGCGCGGTGCTGTTGCCCGGCGACCGCGCCGGACTGCTCACCGCCCTTGCCGCGCTGGCCGACGACGAGCCCTCGGCCGCCGTCGTGCGGGGGGTGGCCCGGACCGGCCGGACCGCCGTCCTCTTCTCGGGTCAAGGGGCGCAGCGCGCCGGCATGGGTCGCGAGCTGTACGCGGCCTTCCCGGTCTTCGCCGCCGCCCTGGACGAGGTGTGCGGGCACCTCGATGCGCTGCTGCCGCGCGCGCTGCGCGGGGTGCTGTTCGCCGAGGCGGGCACGCCCGAGGCGGAACTGCTGGACCAGACGGTGTTCACCCAGGCCGGGTTGTTCGCCGTCGAGGTGGCCCTGTTCCGGCTGGTCGAGTCGTTCGGTGTCGCGCCGGACCTGGTGGCCGGGCACTCCATCGGCGAGGTGGCCGCCGCCCACGTCGCCGGCCTGTTCAGCCTGGCCGACGCGTGCGCGCTGGTCGCGGCCCGCGGCCGGCTCATGCAGGCCCTGCCCGCCGGCGGCGGCATGCTGGCCGTGGCCGCCGCCGAGGACGCGGTGGCCGAGTCGATCGCGGGCCTGACCGACCGGATCGGCGTCGCGGCGGTGAACGCCCCGAACGCCGTGGTGGTCTCCGGGGACGTCGAGGCGCTCGACGGGCTGGAGCGGAGCTGGCGGGAGCGGGGTGTCCGTACCCGCCGGCTGACCGTCAGCCACGCGTTCCACAGCCCGCTGATGGAGCCGATGCTGGCCGAGTTCCGGCAGGTGCTCGACGGGCTGACGTTCCACTGGCCCGTCCTGCCGATCGTGTCCAACCTGACCGGCCAGGTCGCCGACCCCGACGAGATCGGCACCCCCGACTACTGGGTCCGGCACGTCCGGGAGACGGTCCGGTTCGCCGACGGGGTCGCGAGCCTCCGCGAGCGCAACGTCCGTACGTTCCTCGAACTCGGCCCCGACGCGGTGCTCGCCGGCATGGTGGGCGCCTGCCTGCCGGACGACGGCGCCGCGCCGTCGGCGGCGGTCGTGGCGACCCTCCGCCCGGGGCGACCGGAACCGGTGTCGCTGGTCCACGCGCTGGCGGAACTGCACGTGCACGGCGTGCCGGTCACCTGGACCGCCCTCCTGCCGGCCGCGACCCGCCCGGTCGACCTGCCGACGTACCCGTTCCAGCGGCAGCGCTTCTGGCCGGCCGTGGGCCGGCTGCGGGCCGGTGACGTCAGCGGTGCCGGCCTCGGCGTGGCGGGGCACGGGCTGCTCGGCGCGGCGGTGGACCTGGCCGGCGACGACGAGGTCGTGCTGACCGGCCGGATCTCCCTGAGCACGCACCCGTGGCTGGCCGACCACGTGGTCTCCGGCGTGACGCTGGTCCCGGGTACGGCGCTGGTGGAGCTGGCCGTGCGCGCCGGCGACGAGGTGGACCTGCCCCGGCTGCGCGACCTGACGGTGCTGGTGCCGCTGGTGCTCCCCGAGTCCGGCGCCGTGCGGATCCAGGTGCGGGTCTCCGCGTCGGAGTCGCCGCAGCGCCCCGTCGCCGTCTACTCCCGCCCGGACGACGACCCCGAGGTGGGCTGGACCCGCCACGCGGAGGGCGTGCTGGAACCGGCGACGGCGGACGAGCCGGGGACGGCCGCCTGGCCGCCGGCCGGCGCCGCCGAGGTGGACCTGGCGGGCTGGTACCCGGCGCTGCTCGGGCACGGCCTGGCGTACGGGCCGGTGTTCCAGGGGCTGCGTCGGGTGTGGACCGTCGAGGACGACGTGTACGCGGAGGTGGCGCTGCCGGACGACGCGGCGGCGGAGGCTGCCCGGTTCGGGGTGCACCCGGCGCTGCTGGACGCCGCTCTGCACCCGATCGGGCTGCTGCCCGGCACGGAGGAGTCGAGCGGGCCGCGGGTGCCGTTCGCGTTCGAGGGTGTGCAGGTGCACGCCTCGGGGGCGGGGCTGCTGCGGGTGCGGTTGACCCGCAACGGTTCCGGGGTGCGGCTTGTCGCCTGCGACGAGGCGGGCGCGCCGGTGGTGTCGGTGGACTCCCTCGTCCTGCGGGAGCTGACCGGCGTGGCCGCCGCGAGCGCGGCGTCCCGCTCGCTGTTCGAGGTGGCCTGGCAGGCCGAGGAGGCCGAAGCGGTCGACGACGCCTCCGGCTGGGCGGTGCTGGGCGGGCCGGCCCTGCCGGGCGTCCCCGGCGGTCCCTCCGCCGAGACGATCAGGCAGCTGCGGGCCGCGATCGACGCCGGCATCACGCCGCCGCGCCTGCTGCTGTTCACGCCGGCCGCATCGAACGCCGACGACGCCGACCCGGCGGAGGCCGTACGCACGGTGACCTCCGACGTGCTGGGCCTGGTGCAGGCGTGGCTGGCCGCCGACGCGCTGGCGGACTCGAAGCTCGTGGTGGTGACCCGGGGCGCCGTGGCCGT
Organism: Micromonospora sp. NPDC023633; assembly: GCF_040640035.1. Taxonomy (NCBI): domain Bacteria; kingdom Bacillati; phylum Actinomycetota; class Actinomycetes; order Micromonosporales; family Micromonosporaceae; genus Micromonospora; species Micromonospora sp. NPDC023633. The sequence continues at coordinate 18,477 of NZ_JBFABB010000010.1, forward strand.
CCGCGACGAGGACCGGGTGACCGACCTGGCGGCTGCGGCCGTGTGGGGCCTGCTGCGCGCGGCGCAGTCCGAGCACCCGGGCCGCATCGTCCTGGCCGACGTCGACGACGCGATGAGCCCCGGCGTGCTGGGCATCCTGGCCCGCTTCGCCGGGGACCCGGCCGGCGGCCAGCTGGTCGTCCGCTCCGGTGCGGTGTTCGTGCCGCGTCTGGTGCGGGCGGTCGCCCCGGCTCCGGCGGAGACGCCGGTGGTGGGCGACGGCGCGGTGCTGGTGACCGGTGGCACGGGTGCACTGGGTGCGTTGGTGGCGGAGCACCTGGTGTCGGTGCACGGGGTGCGGTCGCTGGTGTTGGTGTCGCGGCGTGGCCCGGAGGCTGCGGGTGCGGGCGAGTTGTCGGAGCGGTTGTCCGGGCTGGGTGCGTCGGTTCGGGTGGTGACCTGTGACGTGACGGACCGGGACCAGGTGTTCGGGTTGGTCGGTGAGGTCGCTGCGGCGGGCCGGTTGGCGGGTGTGGTGCACACCGCGGGTGTCCTGGACGACGGGGTGGTCGAGCGGGTCACCGACGAGCGGCTTGCGGGGGTGTTGGCGCCGAAGGTGTCGGCGGGTTGGTTCCTGCATGAGGCGACGGCGTCTCTGGATCTTGATTTGTTTGTGGTGTTTTCGTCGGTGGCGGGGGTGTTGGGTTCGCCGGGTCAGTCGGCGTATGCGGCGGGTAACGCGTTCCTGGACGGGTTGGCGGTGTATCGGCGGCAGTTGGGGTTGCCGGCGGTGAGCCTGGCGTGGGGCATGTGGGACACCGCCGGCATGGCCGCGTCGATCGGCGGCAACGACCGGGCCCGGACGGCGCGCGCCGGACTCCGGCCGATGAACGCCCGCACCGGGCTGGAACTGTTCGACGCCGCGGTGAGGGCCGAGCGGGCGGTGCTGGTGCCGGCCGTGATCGACGTACCCGCGCTGCGGGCGGCGGCCTCCGGCGCGGTCGTACCGCCGATGCTGCGCAACCTGGTCGACGTGGCGACGACCCGCCGCCGCGCCGGGCAGGGTGACGGCGGCTGGGCCGACCGGCTCGCCGGCCTCAGCGCCGAGGACGGCCTCGCGCAGGTGGACCAGCTGGTACGCGGCCTGGTCGCGCAGGTGCTCGGGCACGGTGGCGCGGAGGCGGTGCCGGCGGACCGGGCATTCAAGGACCTGGGCTTCGACTCGCTGACCGCCGTCGAGCTGCGCAACCGGGTGAACGGCGCGACCGGCCTGCGCCTCACCTCGACCCTGGTGTTCGACTACCCGTCCCCGCAGGCCCTGGCGGCCCACGTGTACGCGGAACTCGCCGGCACCCGGCCCGGCGCCGTCGCCTCCGACGAGCCGACGGCCGGCGACGCCGACGAGGCGATCGCGATCGTCGGCATGGCCTGCCGCTACCCGGGCGGCGTGGAGTCTCCCGACGAGCTGTGGAAGCTGGTCAGCACCGGCGGGGAGGGCATCGGGGAGTTCCCGGCCGACCGGGGCTGGGACCTCGAGTCGCTGTACGACCCGGATCCCGACCACGCCGGCACCTCGTACACCCGGCACGGCGGCTTCCTGTACGGCGCGGCGGAGTTCGACCCCGGCTTCTTCGGCATCTCGCCGCGCGAGGCCCTCGCCATGGATCCGCAGCACCGCCTGCTGCTGGAGGCGTCGTGGGAGACGTTCGAGTCGGCGGGCCTGGACCCGACCGGCCTGCGGGGCAGCCGGACCGGTGTGTTCGCGGGCGTCATCTACCACGACTACTCGACGCGGCTCATGGAGACGCCCGAGGTCGAGGGCTACATCGGCACGGGCAACTCCGGCAGCGTGCTCTCCGGTCGGGTGGCGTACACGTTCGGCCTGGAGGGCCCGGCGGTCACCGTGGACACGGCGTGCTCGTCCAGCCTGGTGGCGCTGCACCTGGCGGTGCAGGCGCTGCGCAGCGGCGAGTGCGACCTCGCGCTGGCCGGCGGTGTGACGGTGATGGCGACGCCGGGCACGTTCGTGGAGTTCTCGCGCCAGCGGGGTCTGTCGCCCGACGGCCGGTGCCGGTCGTTCGCGGCGTCGGCCGAGGGCACGGGCTGGTCCGAGGGCGTCGGCGTGCTGCTGGTGCAGCGCCTCTCCGACGCGCGGCGCGAGGGCCGGCGCATCCTGGCCGTGGTACGCGGCAGCGCCGTGAACCAGGACGGCGCGTCGAACGGGTTGACGGCGCCGAACGGCCCGTCGCAGCAGCGGGTGATCCGCCAGGCCCTCGCGTCGGCGCGGCTCTCGGCCGCCGACGTCGACGTGGTCGAGGCGCACGGCACCGGAACGACGCTGGGTGACCCGATCGAGGCGCAGGCCGTGCTGGCCACCTACGGGCAGGACCGGCAGGGCCGGGAGCCGCTGTGGCTCGGTTCCATCAAGTCGAACATCGGGCACGCCCAGGCCGCGGCCGGCGTCGCCGGCGTGATCAAGATGGTGCTGGCGATGCGGCACGGGCTGGTGCCGCCGACGCTGCACGTGGACGAGCCGTCCCCGCACATCGACTGGACCTCCGGGGCGGTGGCGCTGGCGACCGAGCCCACTCCGTGGCCGCAGGTGGACCGGCCGCGTCGGGCGGCGGTGTCGTCGTTCGGCATCTCCGGCACCAACGCGCACGTGATCATCGAGCAGCCGCCGGTCGAGGCGATCGAGGGCGAGATCGTCGCCCGGGACGTACCGCCGGTGGTGCCGGTGCTGCTCTCCGCCCGCGACGCGGCGGGGCTGTCGGCGCAGGCGGGTCGGTGGGCGCGCTGGTTGTCGGCGGACGGGCAGCGGCGTCCGGTGGACGTCGCGTGGTCCTCGGTGGTGTCGCGGTCGGCGCTGGAGCACCGGGCGGTCGTGTCCGGGGCGAGCCGGGACGACCTGCTGGCGGGCCTCGCGGCGGTGGCCGCGGGCGAGCCCTCCGGGGCTGTCGTGACCGGCTCCGCGGCCGCACGCGGCCAACTCGCGCTGCTGTTCTCGGGTCAGGGTGCGCAGCGCGCCGGCATGGGTCGGGAGTTGTCCGCCGGGTTCCCGGTGTTCGCCGCCGTGTTGGACGAGGTGTGCGCGCAGTTGGACCCGTTGCTGCCGCGTCCGCTGCGGGAGGTGCTGTTCGCGGCCGAGGGCTCCGCCGAGGCGGGGCTGTTGGATCAGACGGTGTTCACGCAGGCCGGCCTGTTCGCGGTCGAGGTGGCGCTGTTCCGGTTGGTGGAGTCGTTCGGGATCGTGCCGGACATGCTGGCCGGTCATTCGATCGGTGAGGTCACGGCCGCGCACGTGGCGGGGGTGCTGTCCCTGTCGGACGCGTGTCAGCTCGTCGCCGCGCGGGGCCGGTTGATGCAGGCGCTGCCGGCGGGTGGCGGGATGCTGGCGGTGGCGGCGGACGAGGCTGCGGTGGTGGAGTCTCTCGCGGGCCTGGGCGACCGTATCGGCATCGCGGCGGTCAATGGTCCGACGTCGGTCGTGGTCTCCGGTGCCGAGGATGTGCTGGACGAGGTGGAGCGGGTCTGGCGGGAGCGGGGTGTCCGCACCCGTCGGCTGACGGTCAGTCACGCGTTCCACAGCCCGTTGATGGAGCCGATGCTGGCGGAGTTCCGTGCGGTTCTGGACGGGTTGACGTTCGCCGCGCCGTTGTTGCCGGTCGTGTCGAACGTGACCGGCGCGTTGGCCGACGCCGACGAGATCCGCACGCCCGAGTACTGGGTGCGGCACGTCCGCGAGGCGGTGCGCTACGCCGACGGGATCACCGCGCTGCGGGCCGCCGGGGTGGACACGTTCCTGGAGGTCGGCCCGCAGAGCGTGTTGACCGCGATGGCGGCGGATGTGCTGCCCGACGACGACGCCGTGCTGGCGGTCGCTGTGCAGCGGAAGGATCGGCGTGAGGCGCACGCGCTGCTGCACGCCCTGGCGGAGTTGCACGTGCACGGGGTGCCGGTGAGCTGGCAGCCGTGGTTCGCCGACACCGGTGCCCGCCGGGTGGACCTGCCCACGTACGCCTTCCACCGGGAGCGATACTGGCCCGAGCCGGCGGGCCGGCCACGACCGGCGGCGACCCACGGCGGCGACGCCGACTTCTGGGACGCGGTGGAACGCGCCGACCTGACCGCCCTCGCCGCGCAGTTCGGCGACGACGGCGCGGCCCTGGACGCCCTCACCCCGGCCCTGCCGGTCCTGTCGACCTGGCACCGGGCGCGCACGCGGCGGGCGGTCGTGGATGGCTGGTCGTACCGGGTCGGGTGGAAGCGGACCGACATCACCGCCGACCCGGCGCGGCCCGGCGTGTGGCTGCTCGTGACGGCGGAGGACGACCTGGCGGACGGCACCCGGGCGGAGGCGGTCACCAAGGCCCTCGCCGAGGTCGGCGCCGACGTGGTCCGGCTCACCGTCGACCCGGTCGGCACCGACCGGGCGGGCCTCGCCCGGCGGCTGGCCGACGCGCTGGCCGACGGGCCCGTCACCGGCGTGCTCTCCCTGCTCGGCCTCCGCGACCAGCCGCACCCCGCCCACCCGGCCGTGCCGGTCGGGACGGCCGCCACGCTGCTGCTGCTCCAGGCCCTGCACGACACCGGGGCGCCGGCCCGGCTGTGGTGCCTGACCCAGGGCGCGGTCAGCACCGGCGACGGGGACACGGTGCACGGCGTCGCCCAGAGCGGACTCTGGGGCCTGGGGCTCGTGGCTGGCCTGGAACATCCCCAGCTGTGGGGTGGACTGGTGGACCTGCCCGACCAGGTCGACGCGACGGCGTGGGACCGGCTCGCGCGGGTGGTGACCGGCTCCGGCGACGAGGACCAGCTGGCCGTACGCCCCTCCGGGGTGTTCGTCCGCCGCCTGGTCCGCTCGGCACCCGCCGCCCCCGACGCGGCGGAGCGGTGGCGGCCGTCCGGCACGGTGCTGGTCACCGGCGGCACGGGCGCGCTGGGCGCCCACGTGGCCCGGTGGGCGGCGGCCAACGGCGCCGCGCACGTCGTGCTGACCAGCCGTCGGGGCGAGCGCGCCCCGGGGGCGGTGGAGCTGCGCGAGGAGCTGACCGCGCAGGGTGTCCGGGCGTCGGTCGTCGCCTGCGACGTGGCCGACCGCGACCAGGTGGCGGCACTGCTGGCGCGGCTGGACGAGGACCCCGCGCCGTTGACGGCCGTGGTCCACGCGGCGGGCGCCGGCGAGTCCGGCCTGATCGCCGACACCGACCTGGCCGCGTTCGCCGGTGTGCTCGACGGCAAGGTCGCCGGCGCGCTGCACCTGGACGCCCTGCTCGGCGACCGGCCGCTGGCCGCGTTCGTGCTCTTCTCCTCCATCGCCGGGGTGTGGGGCAGCGGCGGGCAGTCCGCCTACGCCACGGGCAACGCCTTCCTCGACGCGCTGGCGGAGCACCGTCGCGGACGGGGCCTGCCGGCGACGTCCGTGGCCTGGGGACCCTGGGCCGACGGCGGCATGGCCACCGGCGAGGCCCAGCGACTGCTGGCCCGGCGCGGCCTGACCGCGATGGCACCGGCCGAGGCCGTGCACGCCATGCGGTACGCCGTCGGCCTGCCCCGGGCGGCACTGACCGTGGTGGACGTCGACTGGGCGGTCTTCGCCCCGGCGTACGCCTCGGCCCGTCCCCGACCGCTGCTCGACGACATCGCCGAGGTCCGGGAGGCGCTCCACGCCCGCGCCGAGGAGCAGCCGGGCGGGGTCGCCGACGCCCTCCGGGAGCACCTGCTCACCCTGCCCCGACCCGAGCGGGTCCGGCACCTGGTCGACCTGGTCCGTACCCACGCCTCCGCCGTGCTCGGCCACGCGGGCACGGACCGGGTCAAGCCCCAGCGCGCCTTCAAGGAACTCGGGTTCGACTCGTTGACGGCGGTCGAGCTGCGCAACCGGCTGACCGGGGCCACCGGCCTGTCGCTGCCGGCGACCCTCGTCTTCGACTACCCGAACCCGGCCGTGCTCGCCGAGAACCTGCTCGACGGACTGGTGCCCGAGGCGGCGCAGGCCGACGACGGCGACCCGGCGGAGGCGGCCGTCCGGCAGGCGCTCGCGACGATCCCGCTGGCCCGCATCCGCGAGGCCGGGCTGCTGGACCTGCTGCTCAATCTCACCGACGCCGACGGCGGTCCCCGCGACGAGTCCACCGACGAGGCCCTGGACCTCGACGAGCTCGACACCGACACCCTCGTCAGGCTGGCGCTTGACGGAACCGATTCCTGACCGTTGTCCCCAGTACGGAGCTCATGATGTCTACGTCCGCAGACAAGGTCGTCGAGGCGCTTCGCGCGTCGCTCAAGGAGACGGGCCGCCTCCGCCAGCTCAACCAGCAGCTGACCGCTGCCGCCCGGGAGCCCATCGCGATCGTCGCGATGTCCTGCCGCTACCCGGGCGGCGTCGCCAGCCCCGAGCAGCTCTGGGATCTGGTGGCCTCCGGCGGCGACGCGATCGGCGGCTTCCCGACGGACCGCGGCTGGGACCTGGACAACCTGTACGACCCGGACGCCGACCGGGCCGGCCGGTCCACCACCCGGGAGGGCGGCTTCCTCTACGACGCGGCCGACTTCGACGCCGAGTTCTTCGGCATCTCGCCCCGCGAGGCCATGGCGATGGACCCCCAGCAGCGGCTGCTGCTGGAGACGTCGTGGGAGGCGTTCGAGTACGCGGGGATCGCGCCCGCGTCCATGCGCGGGCAGAAGGTCGGCGTCTTCGTCGGGACCGCCGCCAACGGCTACGGGATGGGACCGCAGAGCGAGGCCGAGGGCACCGACGAGGGCTACCTGCTGACGGGTACGGCCACCAGCGTCGTCTCCGGGCGGATCGCGTACGCCCTCGGCCTGGAGGGCCCGGCGGTCACGGTCGACACGGCCTGCTCGTCGTCGCTGGTCGCCCTGCACCTGGCGTGCCAGGCGCTGCGGCAGGGCGACTTCGACCTGGCCCTGGCCGGCGGCGTGTGCGTCATGGCCACCCCTGGCCCCTTCGTGGGCTTCTCCCGGCAGCGGGGGCTCGCCCCCGACGGCCGGTGCAAGTCGTTCGCCGCCGCCGCCGACGGCACGGGCTGGTCCGAGGGCGTCGGCATCCTGCTGGTCGAGCGGCTGTCGGACGCGCAGCGCAAGGGGCACCCCGTCCTCGCCGTGATCCGGGGCAGCGCCGTCAACCAGGACGGCGCGTCCAACGGCCTCACCGCGCCCAACGGCCCCGCCCAGCAGCGGGTGATCCGGCAGGCCCTCGCCAACGCCCGGCTGACCACGGCCGACGTGGACGCCGTCGAGGCGCACGGCACCGGCACCGTCCTCGGCGACCCGATCGAGGCGCAGGCGCTGCTGGCCACGTACGGGCGGGACCGCCCCGCCGACCGGCCGCTGCTGCTCGGCTCGATCAAGTCGAACATCGGTCACAGCCAGTCCGCCGCAGGCGTGGCCGGCGTGATCAAGATGGTGATGGCGATGCGGCACGGGCTCGTCCCGTCCACCCTGCACGTGGACGAGCCGACGCCCAAGGTGGACTGGTCGGCGGGCGAGGTGTCGCTGGTGACCGAGGCCCGCCCGTGGCCGGTGACCGACCGTCCCCGGCGGGCGGCGGTCTCGTCGTTCGGCATCTCCGGCACGAACGCGCACACCATCCTGGAGGAGCCGCCCGCGCCCGACGCCGACGGCACGACCCCCGCCGACGCCCGCCCGGCACCCGCCGTCACCCTGCCGGTGGTGCCCGTGCTGCTGTCCGCCCGGTCGGACGCCGCGCTGACCGCGCAGGCGGGCCGCTGGGCCCGGTGGCTGGACGCCGACGAGACCCTCCGACCGGTGGACGTCGGCTGGTCGTCGGTGGTGTCGCGCTCCGCGCTGGAGCACCGCGCGGTGCTCACCGCCACCGACCGCGAGGACCTGCTGGCCGGGCTGCGCGCCCTCGCCGCCGGGCAGCCGTCCGGCACGGTGGTCACGGGGCAGGCCGCCGACCGGGGCCCGCTCGCGGTGCTCTTCTCCGGCCAGGGCGCGCAGCGCGCCGGCATGGGCCGGGAGCTGTACGGGACGTTCCCGGTCTTCGCCGCCGCGTTGGACGAGGTGTGCGGGCGGCTCGACCCGCTGCTGCCGCGCCCGCTGCGGGAGGTGCTGTTCGCGGAGGCGGGCACCCCCGAGGCGGAGCTGTTGGACCAGACCGTCTTCACCCAGGCCGGTCTGTTCGCGGTCGAGGTGGCGCTGTTCCGCCTCGTGGAGTCGTTCGGGGTCACGCCGGAGTTCGTGGGCGGGCACTCGATCGGCGAGGTCACCGCCGCGCACGTGGCGGGGGTGCTGTCCCTGGCCGACGCGGCGGCGCTGGTGGCGGCGCGGGGCCGGCTGATGCAGGCGCTGCCGGCCGGCGGCGGGATGCTCGCCGTCGCCGCCGACGAGGAGGCGGTGGCCGAGTCGATCGCGGCCCTGGCCGGCCGGGTCGGCGTCGCGGCGGTCAACGGGCCCACCTCGGTCGTGGTCTCCGGCGCCGTCGAGGCCCTCGACGAGGTCGAGCGGCTCTGGCGGGAGCGGGGCGCGCGGACGCGCCGGCTCACGGTCAGCCACGCGTTCCACAGCCCGCTGATGGAGCCGATGCTCGACGAGTTCCGCGCGGTCCTCGACGGGCTCGCCTTCGCCGCGCCGACGCTGCCGATCGTGTCGAACCTGACCGGGGCGCTCGCCGACGCCGACGAGATCCGCACCGCCGACTACTGGGTCCGGCACGTGCGGGAGGCCGTCCGCTTCGCCGACGGGGTCGCCGCGCTGCGCGACGCGGGCGTGGACACGTTCCTGGAGATCGGCCCGCGCAGCGTGCTGACCGCGATGACCCGGGACGTGCTGAGCGGGCGGGAGCCGGCGGACGCCGACGACACCCCCGTCATCGCGGTGCCCGTCCTGCGCGCCGACCGTCCCGAGGCCCCGGCCCTGCTCGCCGCGCTGTCCGAGCTGCACGTCAACGGGGCGACCGTCGACTGGCCGGCCCTCTACTCCGGCGCCGGGGCGACCCCGGTCGCCCTGCCCACGTACGCGTTCCAGCGGCAGCGCTACTGGCCCGAGCAGATGCCGGTGTCGGTCACCGGCCCGGTCAGCCCGGACGTGGTGGACGTCGAGTTCTGGTCGGCGGTGGAGCGGTCCGACGTGGCGGCGCTGGCGGCGCAGTTCGGCGACGACGGGGCGGACGTCCTGGCCCCGGCCCTGCCGGTCCTGTCGTCCTGGCGCAAGGCACGGCTGCGGGACGCGGTCGTCGACGGCTGGTCGTACCGGGTGGTGTGGAAGCGGAGCGCCGCCCCCGCGCCGGTCACCCCGTCGGGCCGCTGGCTGCTGGTGGAACCGGCCGGCGACGCCCCCGCGACGGAATGGGCCGAGGCGCTCGCGGAGGCGCTGGCCGCCGCCGGCGGCGAGGTGTCCCGGCTGGCGGTGGACCCGACGGCGGAGCGCGAGCACGTGACGTCGCGGGTGGCCGAGGCCGTGGGAGACGCCCGGTTCGCCGGCATCGTCTCCCTGCTGGGCCTGCTGGACCGGCCGCACCCCGGTCAGCCGGCGGTTCCGCTCGGCACGGCCGCCACGATGGCGCTGGTGCAGGCCCTGCACGCCGCGGACCTCGCGGCACCACTGTGGATGGTGACCCGGGGCGCGGTCGGCACCGGGGACACCGACCCGGTCCGCAGCGTCGCCCAGGGCGGGCTGTGGGGCCTGGCCCGGGTCGCCGGGCTGGAACACCCGCAGCTCTGGGGCGGCCTGGTCGACCTGCCGGACGGGCCCGACCGGACCGACTGGGACCACGTGGTGGGCGTCCTGACCGGCGGCGGCCACGAGGACCAGGTCGCCGTGCGGCCCGCCGGCGTGTTCGTGCGGCGACTGGTCCGCGCCACGCCGGCGGCCGTCGGCACGGTCGAGCGCTGGCAGCCGTCGGGCACGGTGCTGATCACCGGTGGCACCGGGGCGCTCGGCGCCCACGTGGCCCGCTGGGTGGCGGCCAACGGCGCGGCGCACGTCGTGCTCACCAGCCGCCGGGGCGACCGCGCCCCGGGGGCCTCGGAGCTGCGCGACGAGCTGACCGCGCTCGGTGCCCGGGTGACCCTGGTCGCCGCCGACATGGCCGACCGCGCCCGGGTCGAGGCGCTGCTGCGCGACGTCGACGCCGACGAGGCACCGCTCACGGCGGTGGTGCACGCCGCCGGGGTGGGCCAGCTGAACATGCTGGCCGACACCGACCTGGCCGGGCTGGCCGAGGTGCTGGACGGCAAGATCGCCGGTGCGGTGCACCTGGACGAGCTGCTGGGCGACCGGCCGCTCGACGCGTTCGTGCTCTTCTCCTCCATCGCCGGCATCTGGGGCAGCGGCGGACAGGCCGCCTACGCCGCCGGCAACGCCTTCCTCGACGCCCTCGCCGAGCGGCGCCGGGCCCGCGGCCTGGCCGCCACCGCCGTCGCCTGGGGCCCCTGGGCCGACGGCGGCATGGCCAGCGGCGAAGGCCAGGAGCTGCTGGCCCGGCGCGGCCTCAGCCCGATGTCCCCGGCCCAGGCCGTGTACGCGCTGCGCAGCGCGGTGGGCCGCGCCGTGCCGTCGGTGACCGTGGCGGACGTCGACTGGTCCCTGTTCACCCCGGCGTTCGCCGCCGCCCGCGCCCGCCCCCTGCTCGACGACATCGCCGAGGCCCGGGACGCCCTGCGCGTGGTCGACGCGGAACCGGAGGACACCGCCGGCGGCGGGCTGCGGCAGCACCTGCTGACGCTGCCCCGCGCCGAACAGGACCGCTACCTGACCGACCTCGTACGCACGCACACCGCCGCCGTGCTCGGCCACTCCGGCACCGAACTGGTCAAGGCGAACCGGGCGTTCAAGGAACTGGGCTTCGACTCGCTGACGGCGGTCGAGCTGCGCAACCGGCTCGGCGCCGCCACCGGGCTCACCCTGCCCACCACCCTCGTCTTCGACTACCCGAACCCGGCCGCCCTCGCCGACCACCTGTCGGCGACGCTGCGCCTGCACGAGGTCGAGACCGTCACCGCCTGGGGCCCCGCCGGGCCGGTGGACGACGACCCGATCGTCATCGTCGGCATGAGCTGCCGGTACCCGGGCGGCGTGGCCAACCCGGACGACCTGTGGGACCTGGTCGCCACCGGGCGCGACGGGATCAGCGGCTTCCCCGAGGACCGGCACTGGGACATGGGCCGGCTGCTGGCCGTTGACGCCGACGGGCAGCCCGTGTCGCACACCCGGGAGGGCGGCTTCGTCGACGGCGCCACCACCTTCGACCCCGGCTTCTTCGGCATCTCGCCGCGCGAGGCCGTCGCCATGGACCCGCAGCAGCGCCTGCTGCTGGAGGCGTCCTGGGAGGCCATGGAGCAGGCCGGGATCGACCCGGACGAGCTGCGCGGCAGCCGTACCGGCGTGTTCGTCGGCGCCTCCCCGTCGGGCTACGGCACCACCGACACCCCGGCGGAACTGGCCGGCTACCAGCTCACGGGCGGCGCGCACAGCGTCATCTCCGGCCGGGTGTCGTACACCTTCGGGCTGGAGGGCCCGGCGGTGACGGTCGACACCGCCTGCTCGTCGTCCCTGGTGGCGGTGCACCTCGCCGCCCAGGCGCTGCGCGGCGGCGAGTGCGACATGGCGCTGGCCGGTGGCGTCACCGTCATGGTGACCCCGGGCGCCTTCGTCGAGTTCTCCCGCCAGGGCGGCCTCGCCCCGGACGGGCGCTGCAAGTCCTTCGCCGCCGACGCCGACGGCACCGGCTGGTCGGAGGGGGTCGGCGTGCTGCTGGTCCAGCGGCTCTCCGACGCCCGGCGGCAGGGCCGCCAGGTGCTCGCCGTGATCGCCGGCAGCGCCGTCAACCAGGACGGCGCGTCCAACGGCCTCACCGCCCCCAACGGGCCGGCCCAGCAGCGGGTGATCCGGCAGGCCCTCGCGAACGCGCGGCTGATCACGGCCGACGTCGACGCCGTCGAGGCGCACGGCACCGGAACGACGCTCGGCGACCCCATCGAGGCGCAGGCCCTGCTGGCGACCTACGGCCAGGGCCGCCCCGCCGACCGGCCGCTGCTGCTCGGCTCGATCAAGTCGAACATCGGCCACAGCCAGGCCGCCGCCGGCGTCGCCGGCATGATCAAGATGGTGCAGGCGATGCGGTACGGCCTGCTCCCGCAGACCCTGCACCTCGACGAGCCGACCCCCCACGTGGACTGGTCCGCCGGCGCGGTGTCCCTGCTGGCCGAGGCGCGTCCCTGGCCGGCGGTGGACCGGCCGCGCCGGGCCGCCGTGTCGTCGTTCGGCATCAGCGGTACGAACGTCCACCTGATCCTGGAGCAGCCGCCCGCGCCGAGCGGCGGGGACGAGCCGGACGCCGGCGACGAGCCGTCCCGGACGCCGTCGGTGGCGCCGGTGCTGCTCTCGGCCCGGGACGCGGCGGGGCTGTCGGCGCAGGCCGACCGCTGGGCGGCGTGGCTGAGCGGGGACGAGACCCCGCGTCCGCTCGACGTGGCCTGGTCGTCGGTGGCGTCGCGGTCCGTGCTGGAGCACCGGGCGGTCATGTCCGGTGGGAGCCGGGAAGAGCTGCTGGCGGGCCTCGAAGCCGTGGCGGCGGGCGAGCCCTCGGTCGGCGTGGTCACCGGCCCGGGCGGGCAGCGGGGCCAGCTCGCGCTGCTCTTCTCGGGTCAGGGTGCGCAGCGAGCCGGTATGGGTCGGGAGCTGTCCGCCGGGTTCCCGGTGTTCGCCGCGGCGCTGGACGAGGTGTGCGCGCACCTCGATTCGCTGCTGCCGCGTCCGCTGCGGGAGGTGTTGTTCGCGGAGGCGGGCAGTGCCGAGGCGGGGCTGTTGGATCAGACGGTGTTCACGCAGGCCGGGTTGTTCGCGGTCGAGGTGGCGTTGTTCCGGTTGGTGGAGTCGTTCGGGATCGTGCCGGACATGCTGGCCGGTCACTCGATCGGTGAGATCACGGCCGCGCACGTGGCGGGGGTGTTGTCGCTGGCCGACGCGTGCGCGTTGGTGGCGGCGCGGGGCCGGCTGATGCAGGCGCTGCCGGCCGGCGGCGGGATGCTGGCGGTGGCGGCGGACGAGGCTGCGGTGGTGGAGTCTCTCGCGGGCCTGGGCGACCGTATCGGCATCGCGGCTGTCAACGGACCCGCCGCCGTGGTGGTGTCCGGTGCCGTCGAGGCCCTGGACGAGGTGGAGCGGGTCTGGCGGGACCGGGGTGTCCGTACCCGCCGGCTGACGGTCAGCCACGCGTTCCACAGCCCTCTGATGGAGCCGATGCTGGCGGAGCTCCGTGCGGTTCTGGACGGGTTGACGTTCGCCGCGCCGTTGTTGCCGGTCGTGTCGAACGTGACCGGCGCGCTGGCCGGCGAGGAGATCCGTACGGTCGACTACTGGGTGCGGCACGTGCGGGAGGCGGTGCGCTACGCCGACGGGATCACCGTGCTGCGGGCCGCCGGGGTGGACACGTTCCTGGAGGTCGGTCCGCAGAGCGTGTTGACCGCGATGGCGGCGGACGTGCTGCCCGACGACGACGCCGTGCTGGCGGTTGCCGTGCAGCGCAAGGATCGGCCGGAGGCGCACGCGCTGCTGCACGCCCTGGCGGAGCTGCACGTGCACGGGGTGCCGGTGAGCTGGCAGCCGTGGTTCGCCGACACCGGTGCCCGCCGGGTGGACCTGCCCACGTACGCCTTCCACCGGGAGCGGTACTGGCTGCCGCCGGCCGGCCAGTCGGCCGACGTCTCGGGCGCGGGCCTCGGTGTGGCGCGGCACCCGCTGCTCGGCGCGGCGGTGTCGGTCGCCGGCGAGGACATGGTGGTGCTGACCGGCCGGCTGTCGGTGTCGACCCATGCGTGGCTGGCCGACCACGTCGTGTCCGGCGCCGTGGTCGTGCCGGGTACCGCCCTGGTCGACCTCGTCGTCCGGGCGGGCGACGAGGTCGGTGCCTCCCGCGTACGTGAGCTGACCGTGCTCGCCCCGCTCGTGCTGCCCGCCACCGGCGGCGGGGTACGGGTGCAGGTCCGGGTGGGTCCCGTCGACGCGACGGGCACCCGGTCGGTGACCGTGCACTCCCAGCCCGAGGACGACCCGGAGGAGGGGTGGACCCGGCACGCCGACGGCCTCGTCGGCGCGCCCACGGCCGACGAGCCCACCCTGGGCGCGTGGCCGCCGCCCGGCGCGTCCGAGGTGGACGTCACCGGTTGGTACGCGACGGTGGCCGAGCACGGACTCTCCTACGGACCGGTCTTCCGGGGCCTGCGACGGGCGTGGACCGCCGAGGGCGAGGTGTTCGCCGAGGTCGTCCTCCCCGACGAGGTGATCGGGGACCCGGCGGGCTTCGGGGTGCATCCGGCGCTGCTGGACGCCGCCCTGCACCCCGTCGGGCTGCTGCCCGCCGACGAGGCGGGCGGCGGGGCGCGGGTGCCGTTCGCGTTCGAAGGAGTGCAGGTCCACGCGGTCGGGGCACGGACGCTCCGGGTCCGCCTCACCGCCTCCGGCAGCTCCGTGCGGCTGGTCGCCGTCGACGAGACGGGTGTGCCGGTGGTGTCGGTGGACTCGCTGACGCTGCGCGAGATGACCGGACTGGCGGCGCCTCCGGACGAGGCGCACCGCTCCCTGTTCGAGGTGTCCTGGCAGCCCGAGCAGATCACCGTGCCCGACGGCGGGTACGGCTGGATCCTGCTCGGTGACCGCCCGCTCGACGGCGCGTCGCAGCTTCCGGCGTACGCCGACCTCGCGGCGGTGACCACGGCGGTGGCGGACGGCACCGCCCCTGCCCCCGCGGCGCTGCTGCTGCCCGTCTCCCCGGCGGCGACCGGGGCGGACGTGCCCGCCGCGGTGCGGTCGGTCACGGCGGGCGTCCTCGGCGCGGTGCAGGCCTGGCTGGCCGCCGACCTCCTCGCGGACTCGCGGCTGGTCGTGGTGACCCGCGGCGCGGTGGCCACCGGCACGGACGACCGCGTCACCGACCTGGCGGGGGCAGCGGTCTGGGGCCTGCTGCGCTCGGCCCAGTCGGAACACCCCGGACGGATCGTGCTGGCCGACCTCGAACCGGGCGTCGACCTGGACGCCGACCTGCTGGCCCTGCTCGCCGCAGCCGCCGACGACGCGGGCCTCGGCGGGCAACTCGCGGTGCGGGCGGGCACGGCGTACCTGCCACGGCTGGTCCGCGCCACCGGTGGCGCGCGCACCCCGGCGGCCCTCGGCCGGGGAACCGTCCTGGTGACCGGGGGCACCGGGTCGCTGGGCGCCCTGGTGTCGGAACACCTCGTCACCGCGTACGGCGTGCGTTCGCTGGTGCTGGCGTCCCGCCAGGGCCCGGCGGCCCCCGGCGCCGACCAGCTGGTGGAGCGGCTGGCCGCGCTGGGCGCGGCCGTCCGGGTGGTCGCCACGGACGTGACCGACCGCGCGCGGGTCGGTGAGCTGGTCCGGGCGATCACCGACGAGGACCGGTTGGCCGGTGTGGTCCACACGGCCGGCGTCCTGGACGACGGTGTGGTCAGCGGGATCACCGCCGAGCGGTTGGCGGACGTGCTGGCCCCGAAGGTCACGGCGGGCTGGTGGCTGCACGAGGCGACCGCGGAGCTGGACCTCGACCTGTTCGTGCTCTTCTCCTCCGTCGCCGGGGTCCTCGGCTCTCCGGGCCAGGCCGCCTACGCGGCCGGCAACGCCTTCCTGGACGCCCTCGCCCTGCTGCGGGCGCAGCGGGGGCTGTCCGCGGTGAGCCTCGCGTGGGGCATGTGGGACACGGCCGGCATGGCCGCGTCGATCAACGACGCCGACCGGGCCCGGGTGACCCGGGCCGGTCTGGTCCCGATGACCGCCCCGGTCGGGCTCGGGCTGTGGGACGCCGCCCTGGCCCACGGCGGCGCGGCGCTGGTACCGGCGGTGGTCGACCTGCCCGCCATGCGGGCGCAGACCGCTGCCGGCCGGGTGCCCCCGATGCTGCGGGCCCTGGTGGGACCGACCGCGAAGCGTCGCCGTTCCGGCACCGGAGCATGGGCCGACCGGCTGGCCGGGCTCGACCCGCAGGAGGCGCGGACGCAGGTGGCCCTGCTGGTCCGCGGGATGATCGCGCAGGTCCTCGGGCACAGCGGCGCCGACCAGGTGCCGGCGGACCGGGCGTTCCGGGAGCTGGGCTTCGACTCGCTGACCGCCGTGGAGCTGCGCAACCGGATCAACAGCGCGACCGGGCTGCGGCTCACCTCGACGCTCGTCTTCGACTACCCGACCCCCGGCGCCCTGTCGGAGCACCTGTACGAGCAGCTGTCCGGCCAGGTCGCCGAGCAGCAGGACGCCGTGCGGGCGACCACCGTCGACGAGCCGATCGCCATCGTGGGCATGGCCTGCCGCTACCCCGGCGGCGTGACGAGCCCGCAGCAGCTGTGGGACCTGGTCGCCGCAGGGGCTGACGGCATCGGCGAGTTCCCCACCGACCGGGGCTGGGACCTCGACCGGATCTTCCACCCCGATCCGGACAACCCCGGGACGTCGTACACCCGGCACGGTGGCTTCCTGTACGGGGCGGCGGAGTTCGACCCCGCCTTCTTCGGCATCTCGCCGCGCGAGGCGATCGCGATGGACCCGCAGCAGCGGCTGCTGCTGGAGACCTCGTGGGAGACGTTCGAGTCCGCCGGGCTCGACCCGTCGCGGCTGCGGGGCAGCCGGACCGGCGTCTTCGCCGGGTTGATGTACCACGACTACGCCTCCGGCGTGCAGGATCTGCCCGAGGGCGTGGGCGGCTACCTCGGCACCGGCACCTCCGGCAGCGTGCTGTCGGGTCGGGTGGCGTACACGTTCGGGCTGGAGGGCCCGGCGGTGACCGTGGACACCGCGTGCTCGTCGTCGCTGGTGGCGCTGCACCTCGCGGTGCAGGCGTTGCGTAGCGGTGAGTGTGATCTGGCGTTGGCCGGTGGTGTGACGGTGATGGCGACGCCGGGGACGTTCATCGAGTTCTCGCGGCAGCGTGGTCTGTCGCAGGACGGCCGCTGCAAGTCGTTCGCGGCGTCGGCGGACGGCACCGGCTGGTCCGAGGGCGTCGGTGTGCTGCTGGTGCAGCGCCTCTCCGACGCCCAGCGCGAGGGCCGGCGGATCCTGGCGGTGGTACGCGGGTCGGCGATCAACCAGGACGGCGCGTCGAACGGCCTGACCGCGCCGAACGGTCCGTCGCAGCAGCGGGTGATCCGGCAGGCCCTGGCGAACGCGCGGCTCACCACCGCCGACGTGGACGCCGTGGAGGCGCACGGCACGGGCACCACGCTCGGCGACCCGATCGAGGCGCAGGCGCTGCTGGCCACGTACGGGCAGGACCGCCCGCAGGACCGGCCGCTGTGGCTGGGCTCGATCAAGTCGAACATCGGGCACACCCAGGCCGCCGCCGGGGTGGCCGGCATCATCAAGATGATCATGGCGATGCGGCACGGGATGCTGCCGTCGACGCTGCACGTGGACGAGCCGTCCCCGCACATCGAATGGAGCGCCGGGGCCGTCTCCCTGCTCACCGAGGCGCGCGACTGGCCCGCGGCGGGCCGGCCCCGGCGGGCAGCGGTCTCGTCGTTCGGAGTCAGCGGCACCAACGCCCACGTGATCATCGAGCAGCCGCCTGCCGAGGCGGAGCAGACCCGGGGCGGGGACGCGCCGACGCGCGGCGACGAACCCGCCGCCGAGCAGGTGCCGGCCCCGGTGCTGCTGTCGGCCCGATCCGAGGCCGCCGTCGCGGCGCAGGCGGACCGCTGGGCCCGCTGGATCGCCGGCGACGAGGAACTGCGCCCCGTCGACGTCGGCTGGTCGTCGACGGTCGGCCGGGCCGTGCTGGAGCACCGCGCGGTCGTCACCGCGACGGACCGGGACGAACTGCTGGCCGGGCTGCGCGCCCTCGCCGCCGGTGACTCGGCCGCCGCCGTGGTCACCGGCACCGGCACGACGCGTACCCAGCTCGCCGTGCTCTTCTCCGGTCAGGGCGCGCAGCGCGCCGGCATGGGCCGGGACCTGTCCGCCCTGTTCCCGGTCTTCGCCGCCGCGCTGGACGAGGTGTGCGCGCAGCTCGACCCGTTGCTGCCGCGCCCGCTGCGGGAGGTGCTGTTCGCGGCCGAGGGCTCGGCCGAGGCGGAGCTGCTGGACCAGACCGTCTTCACCCAGGCGGGCCTGTTCGCGGTCGAGGTGGCGCTGTTCCGGCTGGTGGAGTCGTTCGGCATCGTGCCCGACGTGGTCGCCGGTCACTCGATCGGTGAGATCACGGCCGCGTACGTCGCCGGGGTGCTGTCCCTGGCGGACGCGTGCGCGTTGGTCGCGGCGCGGGGCCGGCTGATGCAGGCACTGCCGGCCGGCGGCGGCATGCTGGCCGTGGCGGCGGACGAGGCCGCGGTGGTGGAGTCCCTCGCGGGCCTGACCGACCGCGTGGGTGTCGCGGCCGTCAACGGGCCTGCCGCCGTGGTGGTCTCCGGCGCCGTCGACGCGCTCGACGAGGTGGAGCGGCTCTGGCAGGACCGGGGTGCCCGTACCCGCCGGCTGACCGTGAGCCACGCGTTCCACAGCCCGCTGATGGAGCCGATGCTCGACGAGTTCCGCGCCGTCGTGGCGGGGCTGACGCTCCGGGCGCCGCTGCTGCCGGTGGTGTCGAACCTGACCGGGGCGCTCGCCGAAGCGCAGGAGATCACCCGCGCCGAGTACTGGGTCCGGCACGTCCGCGATGCCGTCCGCTACGCCGACGGCATCGCCACCCTGCGTGCCACCGGGGTGGACACGTTCCTGGAGATCGGCCCGCAGAGCGTCCTCACCGCGATGAACGCCGACCTGCTCGCCGAGGACGCGCTCGCGGTGGCCGTCCAGCGTCGGGACCGTCCCGCCCCGCAGGCGTTGCTGCACGCGCTCGCCGAACTGCACGTCCACGGCGTCCCGATGACCTGGACGCAGTGGTTCGCCGACACCGGCGCCGCCCGGGTCGACCTGCCGACGTACGCCTTCCAGCACCAGCGGTACTGGCTCGGCGCGGGTCAGGCGCGTACCCCGGACGTGTCCGGCGCGGGCCTGGGCGTGGCGGGGCACCCGCTGCTCGGCGCGGCGGTCACCGTCGCCGGCGCCGACATGGCGGTGCTGACCGGCCGACTGTCGCTCGCCACCCACGCGTGGCTCGCCGACCACGTCGTCTCCGGCGTGGTGATCGTGCCCGGTACCGCCCTGGTGGAGCTTGCCGTCCGGGCGGGCGACGAGGTGGGCGCGTCGCGGGTGCGGGAGTTGACCGTGGCCGCGCCGCTGGTGCTGCCGGAGGCCGGTGCGGTGCGGGTGCAGGTGCGCGTCGGCGCGGCCGACGAGGCGGGCACCCGGGTCGTGGCGGTGCACTCGCAGTCCGAGGGCGACCCGGAGGCCGAGTGGGTCCAGCACGCGGAGGGCGTGCTGGAGCCGGCGTCGGCCGACGAGCCGGGCGTGGGGGAGTGGCCGCCGGCCGGCGCGTCCGAGGTGGACCTGGCGGGCTGGTACCCGACGCTGGCGGAGCACGGCCTGGCGTATGGCCCGGTGTTCCAGGGGCTGCGTCGGGTGTGGACCGCCGAGGACGACGTGTACGCCGAGGTGGCGCTGCCGGACGACGCGGCGGCGGAGGCCGCCCGGTTCGGGGTGCACCCGGCGCTGCTGGACGCCGCTCTGCACCCGATCGGGCTGCTGCCCGGCACGGAGCAGTCGAGCGGGCCGCGGGTGCCGTTCGCGTTCGAGGGTGTGCAGGTGCACGCCTCGGGCGCGCGGGTGTTGCGGGTGCGGTTGACGCGGGCGGGTTCGGCGGTGCGGCTGGTCGCCTGCGACGAGTCGGGTGCGGCCGTGGTGTCGGTGGACTCGCTGGCGCTGCGCGAACTGACCGGCGCGGCCGCGGCGAGCGCGGCGGCCCGCGCGATGTTCGAGCTCACCTGGCAGGCCGAGGAGGTCACCCCGGCCGGGGACGCCTCCGGGTGGGCGCTGCTGGGCGCGCCGGCCACCGCCGACCTGCGGGCTTTCGGCGACGTCGAGGCGCTCGTCGCGGCGGTCGACGCCGGTCGGGTGACCGCGCCGAAGAGGCTGGTGCTGCCGGTCGACGCGTCGGGTGCCGCCGTCCCGGACGGGGTGCGCACGGCGACGTCGGCCGTGCTCGCGACCGTCCAGTCCTGGCTGGCTGCCGACGAGCTGGCGGACTCCCGGCTGGTGGTGGTGACCCGGGGCGCGGTGTCCGTGCGGGACGGGGACCGGATGACGGACCTGGCCGCTGCGGGGGTGTGGGGTCTGCTGCGGTCGGCGCAGTCGGAGCATCCGGGTCGCATCGTCCTGGCGGATGTCGACGGTGACGTGGACGCCGGGCTGCTGGGTGTGCTGGCCACGGTGGCGGACGAGCCGGTGGCGTTCGGTGGTCAGGTGGCGGTGCGTTCCGGTGCGGTGTTTGTGCCGCGTCTGGTGCGGGCGGTCGTCCCGGCGTCGGCGGACGCTCCCGCGATCGGCGACGGCGCGGTGCTGGTCACCGGCGGTACGGGCGCCCTGGGTGCGTTGGTGGCGGAGCACCTGGTGTCGGTGCACGGGGTGCGGTCGCTGGTGTTGGTGTCGCGGCGTGGCCCGGAGGCTGCGGGTGCGGGCGAGTTGTCGGAGCGGCTGTCCGGGCTGGGCGCGTCGGTGCGGGTCATGGCGTGTGACGTGACGGACCGGGACCAGGTGTTCGGGCTGGTCGGTGAGGTCGCTGCGGCGGGCCGGCTGGCGGGTGTGGTGCACACCGCGGGCGTCCTGGACGACGGGGTGGTCGAGCGGGTCACCGACGAGCGGCTTGCGGGGGTGTTGGCGCCGAAGGTGTCGGCGGGTTGGTTCCTGCATGAGGCGACGGCGTCTCTGGATCTTGATTTGTTCGTGGTGTTTTCGTCGGTGGCGGGGGTGTTGGGTTCGCCGGGTCAGTCGGCGTATGCGGCGGGTAACGCGTTCCTGGACGGGTTGGCGGTGTATCGGCGGCAGTTGGGTCTGCCGGCGGTGAGCCTGGCATGGGGCATGTGGGACACGGCGGGTATGGCGGCGTCGGTCGACGAGGCGGATCGGGCGCGCTCGGCGCGGGCGGGTCTGACGCCGATGAGCGCCGAGGTCGGGTTGGAGCTGTTCGACGCGGCGCTGGGCGCCGACCGGGCTGCCCTGGTGCCGGCCGTCATCGACGTACCGGCGATGCGCGCTGCCCTCGGTGCCGGTCCGGTGTCGGCCGTGCTGCGTACCCTGATCGGGTCGACGGCGGCCCGGCGACGGGCCGCGCGGGGCGGCGACTGGGCCAACCAGCTGGCGGGCCTGGCGCCCGACGAGGCGCGGGCCCAGATCGACGTGCTGGTGCGGGGCCTGGTCGCGCAGGTGCTCGGGCACGGTGGCGCGGAGGCCGTGCCGGCCGACCGGGCGTTCCGGGAGCTGGGCTTCGACTCGCTGACCGCCGTGGACCTGCGCAACCGGCTGAACGCGGCCACCGGGCTGCGGCTGGCTTCGACGCTGGTCTTCGACTACCCGACCCCGACCGTGCTCGTCGACCACCTCTACGAGCAGGTCTCCGGGCAGCTCACCGCCCGCCAGACGGCGGTGCGCACCGCCAACACCGACGAGCCGATCGCGATCGTGGGCATGGCGTGTCGCTACCCGGGCGGTGTCGAGAGCCCGGACCAGCTGTGGGCGTTGCTGGCCGGCGGCGGTGACGGGATCTCGGAGTTCCCCACCGATCGCGGCTGGGACCTGGAGAGCCTGTTCGACCCGGACCCGGAGCACAGCGGTACGTCGTACACGCGGCACGGTGGTTTCCTGTACGGGGCGGCGGAGTTCGACCCCGGCTTCTTCGGCATCTCGCCGCGTGAGGCCCTGGCGATGGATCCGCAGCAGCGGTTGCTGCTGGAGGCGTCGTGGGAGTCGTTCGAGTCGGCGGGTCTGGATCCGCAGCGGCTGCGGGGTAGCCGGACCGGTGTGTTCGCCGGGGTGATGTACCACGACTACGCCTCGCGCCTCATGGACCTGCCGCCGGACGCCGAGGGCTTCGTCGGCACGGGCACCTCCGGCAGCGTGCTGTCGGGTCGGGTGGCGTACACGTTCGGGCTGGAGGGCCCGGCGGTCACCGTCGACACGGCCTGCTCGTCGTCGCTGGTGGCGCTGCACCTTGCCGCGCAGGCGTTGCGTAGCGGTGAGTGTGATCTGGCGTTGGCCGGTGGTGTGACGGTGATGGCGACGCCGGGGACGTTCATCGAGTTCTCGCGGCAGCGGGGTCTGTCGCAGGACGGTCGGTGCAAGTCGTTCGCGGCGTCGGCGGACGGCACGGGCTGGTCCGAGGGCGTCGGTGTGCTGCTGGTGGAGCGGCTGTCGGACGCGCGACGCAACGGACACCGCGTGTTGGCGGTGGTCCGTGGCACGGCCGTGAACCAGGACGGCGCGTCGAACGGGTTGACGGCGCCGAACGGTCCGTCGCAGCAGCGGGTGATTCACCAGGCCCTCGCGAATGCGCGACTCACCACCGCCGACGTGGACGCGGTGGAGGCGCACGGCACGGGTACGACGCTGGGTGACCCGATCGAGGCGCAGGCGTTGCTGGCGACGTACGGGCAGGACCGCCCCGTCGACCGGCCGTTGCTGCTCGGGTCGGTGAAGTCGAACATCGGGCACACGCAGGCCGCGGCCGGCGTGGCCGGTGTGATCAAGATGGTGTTGGCGATGCGGCACGGCCTGGTGCCGCCGACGCTGCACGTGGACGAGCCGTCCCCGCACGTCGACTGGTCGGCCGGGGCGGTGGCCCTCGCCACCGAGGCGACGCCGTGGCCGGCCGTGGATCGGCCGCGTCGGGCGGCCGTGTCGTCGTTCGGTATCTCCGGCACCAACGCGCACGTGATCATCGAGCAGCCGCCGGTCGAGGCGATCGAGGGCGAGATCGTCGCCCGGGACGTACCGCCGGTGGTGCCGGTGCTGCTGTCCGCCCGCGACACCGCCGCGCTGGCCGCTCAGGCGGGTCGGTGGGCGCGGTGGCTCACCGCCGACGAGGCCCCGCGTCCGCTGGACGTCGCCTGGTCCTCGGTCACCACGCGGCCCGCACTGGAGCACCGCGCGGTCGTCACCGCCGCCGACCGGGACGACCTGGTCGCGGCGTTGGCCGCCTTCGCCGGCGGCGACCCCGTCGGTACGGTCGTCTCCGGCGCTGCCGGGCAGCGGGGCCAGCTCGCCTTGCTGTTCTCGGGTCAGGGTGCGCAGCGAGCCGGCATGGGTCGGGAGCTGCACGCCGGGTTCCCGGTCTTCGCCGCCGCGCTCGACGAGGTGTGCGCGCACCTCGATTCGCTGCTGCCGCGTCCGCTGCGGGAGGTGCTGTTCGCGGCCGAGGGCTCCGCCTCGGCGGGGCTGCTGGACCAGACCGTCTTCACGCAGGCCGGCCTGTTCGCGGTCGAGGTGGCCCTGTTCCGGCTGGTGGAGTCGTTCGGCATCGTGCCGGACATGCTGGCCGGTCACTCGATCGGTGAGGTCACGGCCGCGCACGTGGCGGGGGTGTTGTCGCTGGCGGACGCGTGCGCGTTGGTGGCGGCGCGGGGCCGGTTGATGCAGGCGCTGCCGGCGGGTGGCGGGATGCTGGCGGTGGCGGCGGACGAGGCTGCGGTGGTGGAGTCTCTCGCGGGCCTGGGCGACCGGGTCGGCATCGCGGCGGTCAATGGTCCGACGTCGGTGGTCGTGTCCGGTGCCGTCGACGCCCTGGACGAGGTGGAGCGGGTCTGGCGGGACCGGGGTGTCCGCACCCGCCGGCTCACGGTCAGCCACGCGTTCCACAGTCCGTTGATGGAGCCGATGCTGGCGGAGTTCCGGTCGGTGCTGGACGGGTTGACGTTCGCCGCGCCGTTGTTGCCGGTCGTGTCGAACGTGACCGGCGCGCTGGCCGGCGAGGAGATCCGTACGGCCGAGTACTGGGTGCGGCACGTCCGCGAGGCGGTGCGCTACGCCGACGGGATCGTCGCCCTGCGTGCCAGCGGGGTGGACACGTTCCTGGAGGTCGGCCCGCAGAGCGTCCTGACCGCGATGGCGGCGGACGTGCTGCCCGACGACGACGCCGTGCTGGCGGTTGCCGTGCAGCGCAAGGACCGGCCGGAGGCGCACGCGCTCCTGCACGCCCTGGCGGAGCTGCACGTGCACGGCGTTCCCGTGAGCTGGCAGCCGTGGTTCGCCGACACCGGCGCGCGCCGGGTGGACCTGCCCACGTACGCCTTCCAGCACCAGCGCTACTGGCCCGCCGCCAACCGGGCGCGGATGGGTGACGTGTCCGGGGCGGGACTCGGCCGGGCCGAGCACCCGCTGCTCGGCGCGGCGGTGGACCTGGCCGGCGACGACGAGATGGTGCTGACGGGCCGGCTTTCCCTGGCGACGCACCCCTGGCTGGCGGACCACGCGGTCTCCGGGCTGACGCTGGTCCCCGGTACCGCCCTGGTCGAGTTGGCGGTGCGAGCCGGCGACGAGGTGGGCCTCTCCCGGCTGCGGGAGCTGACCATGGCCGCCCCGCTGGTCGTCCCCGCATCCGGAGGCGTGCGGATCCAGGTGCGGGTGTCCGCGTCGGAGTCGCCGCAGCGTCCCTTCGCCATCTACTCCCGTCCCGACGACGACCCCGAGGCGGGCTGGACCCGGCACGCGGAGGGCGTGCTGGAGTCGTCCACCGCCGGAGAGCCGGACATGGTCGCCTGGCCCCCTGCCGGCGCGTCCGAGGTGGACCTGGCGGGCTGGTACCCGACGCTGGCGGAGCACGGCCTGGCGTACGGGCCGGTCTTCCAGGGGCTCCGGCGTGCCTGGACCAGCGGCGGCGAGGTGTACGCCGAGGTGGTCCTGCCGGACGACGCCGCGACGGAGGCCGCCGGGTTCGGGGTGCATCCGGCGCTGCTGGACGCCGCTCTGCACCCGATCGGGCTGCTGTCGGGCGCGGAGGAGTCGGGCGGGCCGCGGGTGCCGTTCGCGTTCGAGGGTGTGCAGGTGTACGCCTCGGGCGCGGGGGCACTGCGGGTGCGCCTGACCCGCAACGGTTCCGGGCTGCGGCTGGCGGCGTACGACGAGGCGGGCGCGCCGGTGGTGTCGGTGGACTCCCTCGCCCTGCGGGAGCTGACCGGCGTGGCCGCGCCGGGCGCGGCGTCGCGGTCGCTGTTCGAGCTGCGATGGCCGGCCGTGGAGGCCGTCCCGGGCGGGGACTCCGCCGGGTGGGCGCTGCTGGCGGGCGGCCGGGACGTGCCGGCCGAGCTGGCGGCACGGGCCGGGCTGGTGGGGTACGCCGACGTGGCGGCGGTTGCGGGGGCGGAGTCCGTCTCACGGACGCTGCTGCTTCCGGTGTTCCCCGCGCCCGGCTCGGCGGCGGAGACGCCGGAGTCGGTCCGGGCGGTGACCTCGGACCTGCTGGCGACGGTGCAGTCCTGGCTCGCGGCGGAGGCGCTGGCGGACTCGCGGCTGGTGGTGGTGACCCGGGGCGCGATGTCCGTCGGGGCCGAGGACAGGGTGACGGATCTGGCGGGCGCGGCGGTGTGGGGCCTGCTGCGGTCGGCGCAGTCGGAGCATCCGGGCCGGATCGTCCTCGCGGACGTCGACGGTGACCTGGATCCGGCGCTGGTGGCCCTGCTGGACGGCGTCTTGCGGGAACCGGCCACGACCGGCGGCCAGTTGGCCGTCCGCAGGGGCGCGGTGTACTCGCCGCGCCTGGTCCGGGCGGGCGTCACGGCGGCGCAGGCGCCGAGCCTGGGTGACGGCGCGGTGCTGGTCACCGGTGGCACGGGTGCCCTGGGTGCGTTGGTGGCGGAGCACCTGGTGTCGGTGCACGGGGTGCGGTCGCTGGTGTTGGTGTCGCGGCGTGGCCTGGAGGCCGCGGGTGCGGGCGAGTTGTCGGAGCGGTTGTCGGCGTTGGGTGCCGCCGTTCGGGTGGTGGCCTGTGACGTGACGGACCGGGACCAGGTCGGCGCGTTGGTGGCCGAGATCGGCGCGGCGGGCCGGCTGGCGGGTGTGGTGCACACCGCGGGCGTGCTGGACGACGGGGTGGTCGAGGGGCTGACGGCGGAGCGGCTTGCGGGGGTGTTGGCGCCGAAGGTGTCGGCGGGTTGGTTCCTGCATGAGGCGACGGCGTCTCTGGATCTTGATTTGTTTGTGGTGTTCTCGTCGGTGGCGGGGGTGTTGGGTTCGCCGGGTCAGTCGGCGTATGCGGCGGGCAACGCGTTCCTGGACGGGTTGGCGGTGTATCGGCGGCAGTTGGGTCTGCCGGCGGTGAGCCTGGCGTGGGGCATGTGGGACACGGCGGGTATGGCCGCGTCCCTCGACGACGCGGACCGGGCGCGCTCGGCGCGGGCGGGTCTGACGCCGATGAGCGCCGAGGTCGGGTTGGAGCTGTTCGACGCGGCCCTGGGCGCCGACCGGGCTGCCCTGGTGCCGGCCGTCATCGACGTGCCCGCGCTGCGGGCGGCCACCTCCGGCGGCCCCGTGCCGGCCGTGCTGCGCACCCTGATCGGCGTGACCAGCATCCGCCGCCAGGCGGGGCAGGGCGGTGGCGGCTGGGCCGACCGGCTCGCCGGGCTGACCGAGGACGAGGGCCGGGCCCAGATCGACGTGCTGGTGCGGGGCCTGGTCGCGCAGGTGCTCGGGCACGGTGGCGCGGAGGCCGTGCCGGCCGACCGGGCGTTCCGGGAGCTGGGCTTCGACTCGCTGACGGCGGTCGAGCTGCGTAACCGGCTGAACGCGGCCACCGGGCTGCGACTGGCCTCGACGCTGGTCTTCGACTACCCGACCCCGGCGGTGCTCGCCGACCACCTGTGGTCGGAGCTGGCCGGGGTGCGTCAGTCGACCGCCGGCCCGGTCGTCGGCACGGTCCTCGGCACCGACGAGCCGATCGCGATCGTGGGCATGGCCTGCCGCTACCCGGGCGGTGTCGAGAGCCCCGACCAGCTGTGGGAGTTGCTGGCCGGCGGCGGTGACGGGATCTCCGAGTTCCCGGCCGACCGGGGTTGGGACCTGGAGTCGCTGTTCGACCCGGACCCGAACCGCAGCGGTACGTCGTACACGCGGCACGGTGGTTTCCTGTACGGGGCGGCGGAGTTCGATCCCGGCTTCTTCGGCATCTCGCCGCGCGAGGCTCTGGCGATGGATCCGCAGCAGCGGTTGCTGCTGGAGGCGTCGTGGGAGTCGTTCGAGTCGGCGGGTCTGGATCCGCAGCGGCTGCGGGGTAGCCGGACCGGTGTCTTCGCCGGGGTCATGTACCACGACTACGCCTCCCGGCTGATGGACCTGCCGACCGAGGTGGAGGGCTACGTCGGCACCGGCACCTCTGGCAGCGTGCTGTCCGGTCGGGTGGCGTACACGTTCGGGCTGGAGGGCCCGGCGGTCACCGTGGACACCGCGTGCTCGTCGAGCCTCGTCGCGCTGCACCTTGCCGCGCAGGCCTTGCGCAGTGGCGAGTGTGATCTCGCCCTGGCCGGTGGTGTGACGGTGATGGCGACGCCGGGGACGTTCATCGAGTTCTCGCGGCAGCGTGGTCTGTCGCAGGACGGCCGCTGCAAGTCGTTCGCGGCGTCGGCCGACGGCACCGGCTGGTCCGAGGGCGTCGGCGTGCTGCTGGTGCAGCGCCTCTCCGACGCCCAGCGCGAGGGCCGGCGGATCTACGCGATCGTGCGGGGCACGGCCGTGAACCAGGACGGCGCGTCGAACGGCTTGACGGCGCCGAACGGTCCGTCGCAGCAGCGGGTGATCCACCAGGCTCTGGCGAACGCGCGGCTGACTCCGGCCGACGTGGACGCGGTCGAGGCGCACGGCACGGGCACCACTTTGGGTGACCCGATCGAGGCGCAGGCGTTGCTGGCGACGTACGGGCAGGACCGCCCCGTCGACCGGCCGTTGCTGCTCGGGTCGGTGAAGTCGAACATCGGGCACACCCAGGCCGCGGCCGGCGTGGCCGGTGTGATCAAGATGGTCCTGGCGATGCGGCACGGCCTGGTGCCGCCGACGCTGCACGTGGACGAGCCGTCCCCGCACGTCGACTGGTCGGCCGGGGCGGTGGCCCTCGCCACCGAGGCGACGCCGTGGCCGGCCGTGGATCGGCCGCGTCGGGCGGCGGTGTCGTCGTTCGGTATCTCCGGCACCAACGCGCACGTGATCATCGAGCAGCCGCCGGTCGAGGCGATCGAGGGCGAGATCGTCGCCCGGGACGTACCGCCGGTCGTGCCGGTGCTGCTGTCCGCCCGCGACACCGCCGCGCTGGCCGCTCAGGCGGGTCGGTGGGCGCGGTGGCTCACCGCCGACGAGGCCCCGCGTCCGCTGGACGTCGCCTGGTCCTCGGTCACCACCCGACCCGCGCTGGAGCAGCGCGCCGTCGCCGTGGTGGCCGACCGCAACGACCTGCTCTCCGCACTGCGGGCCCTCGACGCGGGCGAGCCCTCCGGGGCCGTCGTGACCGGCTCCGCCGCCGCACGCGGCCAACTCGCGCTGCTGTTCTCCGGTCAGGGTGCGCAGCGCGCCGGCATGGGCCGCGAGCTGTCCGCCGGGTTCCCGGTGTTCGCCGCCGCGCTGGACGAGGTGTGCGCGCAGTTGGATCCGCTGCTGCCGCGTCCGCTGCGGGAGGTGCTGTTCGCGGCCGAGGGCTCCGCCGAGGCGGGGCTGTTGGATCAGACGGTGTTCACGCAGGCCGGGTTGTTCGCGGTCGAGGTGGCGCTGTTCCGGTTGGTGGAGTCGTTCGGCATCGTTCCGGACATGCTGGCCGGTCACTCGATCGGTGAGGTCACGGCCGCGCACGTGGCGGGGGTGTTGTCGCTGGCGGACGCGTGCGCGTTGGTGGCGGCGCGGGGCCGGTTGATGCAGGCGCTGCCGGCGGGTGGCGGGATGCTGGCGGTGGCGGCGGACGAGGCTGCGGTGGTGGAGTCTCTCGCGGGCCTGGGCGACCGGGTCGGCATCGCGGCGGTCAATGGTCCGACGTCGGTCGTGGTCTCCGGTGCCGAGGATGTGCTGGACGAGGTGGAGCGGGTCTGGCGGGAGCGGGGTGTCCGCACCCGTCGGCTGACGGTCAGTCACGCGTTCCACAGCCCGTTGATGGAGCCGATGCTGGCGGAGTTCCGTGCGGTTCTGGACGGGTTGACGTTCGCCGCGCCCTTGCTGCCCGTCGTGTCGAACGTGACCGGCGCGCTGGCCGACGCCGACGAGATCCGCGCGCCCGAGTACTGGGTGCGGCACGTCCGCGAGGCGGTGCGCTACGCCGACGGGATCGTCGCCCTGCGTGCCAGCGGGGTGGACACGTTCCTGGAGGTCGGCCCGCAGAGCGTCCTGACGGCGATGGCGGCGGACGTGCTGCCCGCCGACGACGCCGTGCTGGCGGTCGCCGTGCAGCGCAAGGATCGGCCGGAGGCGCACGCGCTGCTGCACGCCCTGGTGGAGCTGTACGTGCACGGGGTGCCGGTGAGCTGGCAGCCGTGGTTCGCCGACACCGGCGCGCGCCGGGTGGACCTGCCCACGTACGCCTTCCAGCACCAGCGCTACTGGCCCGAGGGCTCGCCCGCGAAGCAGGCCGCCACGGACGGCAGCGACGCCGAGTTCTGGGCCGCCGTCGAGCGTGGCGACCTGGCCGCCCTCGCCGCCGAACTCGGCGACGACACCCAGGCTCTGGACGCCCTCAGCCCGGCCCTGCCGGTCCTCTCGCGCTGGCGTCAGCTCCGGTCCCGGGACACCGCACTGGACGGCTGGTCCTACCGGGTCGGGTGGGAGCCGGCGCGGCCGGCCCCGGCGACGGGGCTGTCCGGGCGGTGGCTGGTCGTCACCCTCGACAGCGACGCCGACGCGGGCACTGCGAAGACGCTCACCGAGGCGGGCGCGCAGGTCGACACGCTGACCGTGTCACCCACCCTCACCCGGGTCGACCTGGCCGAACGGCTGCGCCGGACCAGCGCGGACGGCTGGGCCGGGGTGCTCTGCGTCCTGCCCCGTCAGGACCAGCCGCCCGCGCACACGCCGGCGGTGCCCGCCGGCACGGCGGTGCTGCTCACCCTCACCCGGGCGCTCACCGACACCGGCCTGCCGGGACGGGTGTGGGCGCTCAGCCGGACCGCGATGCCGGTCACGGCGGGGGAGCCCGGCGACGCCTGGGCGGCCCTGACCTGGGGCCTCGGCCGCGTCGTCGCCCTCGAACAGCCGGACCGCTGGGGCGGCCTGGTCGACCTGCCCGACCGCACCGACCGGAGCACCCGCGCCGGGCTCGTCGCGGTCCTGGCCGACGGCACCCTGGACCAGGTTGCCGTCCGGCGCAACGGCCTCTTCAGCCGGCGGTTGGTGCCGGCCGCGTCGCCCGCCGGGTCGGGTTGGCGGCCCGCCGGGACGGTGCTGGTGACCGGCGGTACGGGTGCGTTGGGTCGGCACGTGGCCCGGTGGCTGCTGGCCAACGGGGCCGGCGAGGTGGTGCTGGCCTCGCGGCGGGGTCCGGACGCGCCGGGCGCGGCGGAGTTGGCCGAGGAGTTGGGTGCGGTGCGGGTGGTGGCGTGCGACGTCACCGACCGGGCGGCGGTCGACGCGCTGGTCGCGGGGTTGCCGGGGCTGACCGCCGTCGTGCACACCGCCGGCGCGTCCGGCGGCACCACCCCGGCGTACGAGGTGACCGACGGCGAGCTGTCGGAGACCCTGGCCGGCAAGGTGCTCGGCGCCGTGCACCTCGACGCCGCCTGCCGGGGCCGGGACCTCGACGCGTTCGTGGTCTTCTCCTCGGTCGCCGGCGTCTGGGGCGGCGGCGGCCAGGCCGGCTACGCGGCCGGCAACGCCCTGCTCGACGCCCTCGTCGCCGCCCGCCGGGCGGCCGGGCTGCCCGCCACCGCCCTGGCCTACGGCCCGTGGGCGGAGGACGGCATGGCCTCCGGCGAGACCGCGGACGGCCTGCGCCGCCGGGGGTTCAGCCCGCTCGCGCCCGACGTCGCCGTCGCGGCGCTGGGCCGCTGGGTGAACGCCCCGGAGGCGGCGCCGGTGATCGTCGACGTCGACTGGTCCCGGTTCGTGACGGCGTTCACCGCCGCGCGGCCGAGCCACCTCTTCGCCCGGGTCGCCCCGGCCGTCGCCGAGGAGCCGGAGCGGCCGGAGAGCGCGGCCGCCACCGACGGGCTGCGGGCCAGGCTCGTCGCGCTGCCGGCGACCGGCCAGGAGGCGTTGCTCGTCGACCTCGTCCGCGCGGAGGCGGCGGCGGTCCTCGGTCACGCCACCACCGGCCAGGTGCCGGCCGGCCGGGCGTTCCGGGAGCTGGGCTTCGACTCCCTCGCCGCCGTCCAACTGCGCGACCGGCTGGGTCGGGTCACCGGCCTGACCCTTCCGTCGACCGTGGTCTTCGACCACCCGTCGGCGGCGGAACTGGCCCGCTTCCTGCGTACCGAAATCGTGGTCGGCGCGGACGGCGGCCCGGCCGCCGGCGGCGCGACCGTGGTCCGGCCGCCGGCGGACGAACCGATCGCGATCGTCTCCATGGCCTGCCGGTTCCCCGGCGGCGTGTCGTCGCCGCAGGAGCTGTGGCGGCTGCTGACCGACGGGGCGGACGCGGTGACGCCGATGCCCACCGATCGGGGCTGGGACCTCGACGCCCTGTTCGACAGCGACCCGGAGCGGGTCGGCACCAGCTACACCCGCAGCGGCGGGTTCCTGCACGACGTGGCCGGCTTCGACGCCGCGTTCTTCGGGATCAACCCGCGCGAGGCCCTCGCGATGGACCCGCAGCAGCGCCTGCTGCTGCACACCACCTGGGAGGTGTTCGAACGCGCCGGCATCGACCCGCACCGGGTGCGCGGCTCCGCCACCGGCGTCTTCATGGGCACCAACGGGCAGGACTACGCCACCCTGCTGCTGGGCGCCCGGTCCCAGGTGGAGGGCTACCAGGCGACCGGCAACGGCGCGTCGGTGGTCTCCGGCCGCCTGGCGTACTCGTTCGGGCTGCACGGCCCCGCCGTCACCGTCGACACGGCCTGCTCGTCGTCGCTGGTGGCGCTGCACCTGGCCGCGCAGGCGTTGCGCAGCGGCGAGTGCGACCTCGCCCTGGCCGGCGGCGTGACGGTGATGTCGACCCCGGGCGCGTTCCTGGAGTTCTCCCGGCAGCGCGGCCTCGCCGCCGACGGGCGGGTCAAGGCGTTCGCCGAGGCCGCCGACGGCACCGGCTGGGGCGAGGGCGTCGGCGTCCTGCTGCTCCAGCGGCTCTCCGACGCCCAGCGCGACGGCAACCGGATCCTCGCCGTCGTACGGGGCAGCGCGGTCAACCAGGACGGCGCGAGCAACGGCCTCACCGCGCCGAACGGGCCCGCGCAGCAGCGGGTCATCCGGCAGGCCCTGGACAACGCCGGCCTGACCCCGGGCGACGTGGACGTCGTCGAGGCGCACGGCACCGGCACCACCCTCGGCGACCCGATCGAGGCGCAGGCGCTGCTGGCGACGTACGGCAGGGACCGTTCCGCCGACCGGCCGCTGTGGCTCGGGTCGGTGAAGTCGAACATCGGCCACACCCAGGCCGCGGCGGGCGCCGCCAGCCTCATGAAGATGGTGCTGGCCCTGCAACACGAGGTGCTGCCGGCGACCCTGCACGTCGACGCGCCGACCCCGCACGTCGACTGGACGTCCGGCGCGCTGGCCCTGCTCACCGAGGCACGCCCCTGGGAATCCGGCGGGCGCCCCCGCCGGGCCGGCGTCTCGTCGTTCGGGATCAGCGGAACGAACGCCCACGTGATCCTCGAACAGGCGCCGGCGGACGACTCCGCTGACGAGGCCGGCCGGCCCTCGCCCACCGCTGCGGTACTGCCGTGGCCGGTCTCCGCCGCCACGGCCGCCGGGCTGCGCGACCAGGCCGACCGCCTGGCCGCCCGGCTCGGCGACGCGGCCCACCCCGAGGGCACGGATGACCGGCCCGACGACGGCGCGGTGAGCTGGGCGCTGGCCGAGGGCCGGGCACACCTGGCCCACCGGGCGGTGGTCGTCGCCGCCGACCCGGAGACCCGGCTCGCGGCGCTGCGCGCCCTCGCCACCGGCAGCGCGCACCCCGCCCTCGTCTCGGCTGCCCCGGCCGCGACGGGCGGCACCGCCGTCCTCTTCTCCGGTCAGGGCGCGCAGCGTGCCGGGATGGGTCGGGAGTCGTACGGGGCTTTCCCGGTCTTCGCGTCCGCGTTGGACGAGGTCTGCGTCGAGCTGGACCCGTTGCTGCCCCGCCCGTTGCGGGAGGTGCTGTTCGCCGGAGCGGGCTCGCCCGAGGCCGGCCTGCTGGACCAGACGGTGTTCACCCAGGCCGGGTTGTTCGCGGTCGAGGTGGCCCTGTTCCGCCTGGTCGAGTCGTTCGGGATCGTGCCGGACTTCGTGGGCGGTCATTCGGTTGGCGAGATCGTGGCTGCGCACGTGGCCGGGGTGTTGTCCCTGGCCGACGCATGCGCGTTGGTCGCCGCCAGGGGACGGTTGATGCAGGCGCTTCCGGCCGGCGGCGGCATGCTCGCGATCGCCGCGTCCGAGGCCGACGTGGCGGAGACGCTCGACGGGGCGACCGGTCGGGTCGGGATCGCCGCCGTCAACGGGCCCGCCGCCGTTGTCGTCTCGGGTGCGGTCGATGCCCTGGACGAGGTGGAGCGGCTCTGGAAGGAGCGCGGGACACGCACCCGCCGGTTGACTGTGAGCCACGCGTTCCACAGCCCGCTGATGGAACCGATGCTCGCCGAGTTCCGTGACCTGCTGGACGGGCTCACGTTCGCCGCACCTGTGCTGCCGGTGGTGTCGAACCTGACCGGGGCGTTCGCGGACGCCGACGAGATCCGCAACCCGGACTACTGGGTGCGGCACGTCCGCGAGGCCGTCCGGTACGCCGACGGGGTGCGGGCGCTGCGGGACGCGGGCGTCGACACGTTCGTCGAGGTCGGCCCCGCCGCTGTGCTCACCGCCATGAACGCCGACCTGCTCCCCGACGACGCCACGACCGTGGCGACCCTGCGGGCCGGGGTACCGGAGGTGACGGCGCTGCTCACCGCCGCGGCCACCCGCTACGCCAGCGGCCGGGACGTCGAGTGGTCGGCCCTGCTGACGTCGCTCGCCGGCTCCCGGCCCGACGCTCGTGACCTGCCGGAGCTGCCCACGTACGCGTTCCAGCCGCAGCGGTACTGGCCCACCCTGACCGCCACGCCGACCGGCGGCGCCGACCGTGCCGACACCGAGTTCTGGCGGGCAGTCACCGACGGCGACCTGGACCGGCTCGGCATCGACGCCAGTCAGCCGCTGAAGGACCTGCTGCCGGAGCTGGAGTCGTGGCGCCGCCGGCAGCACCAGGAGGGCACACTGGGCGGTTGGCGGTACCGGGTCACCTGGCGACCCCAGCGGCTCACCGCCGGCCAGCCGGGCACCTGGCTGCTCGTCGCTCCGCGCCGGCCGGCGGCCGAGAAGATCGCCGACGCGTTGCGCGACGGCGGGGCCACGGTGCGGGTGCTCACCGTGGATCCGTCGACCGTCGATCGGGACGGGCTCGCCGCCGACCTGGCGCGGGCCCGCGCCGAGCACCAGCCGACCGGGCTGCTCTCCCTGCTCGCCCTGGACGAGGCGCCGCACCCGGGGCAGGACGTCCTGCCGTCCGGGCTCGCGGCGAACCTGCTGCTCCTTCAGGCACACGTCGGCCAGCAGGGCGACGCGCCGCTGCCGCTCTGGCTGGCCACGACCGGGGCCGTCGCCACCGACGAGGAGCCGGCCAGCCGGCCGTGGCAGGCCACCACCTGGGGCCTCGGTCTGGCCGCTGCTCTTGAACACCCCCGGCACGTCGGGGGCCTCGTCGACCTGCCCGGCACGGTGACCGGGGACCTCGGCGCCGCGCTGGTCGCCGCGCTGACCAACACCGAGGGGGAGGACCAGCTCGCTGTTCGCGCCACGGGCGCGTACGCGCGGCGGCTGGTCCGGGTCAGCGGCCCGGCCGAGGGTACGGGCGGCGGCTGGACGCCGCACGGCACCGTTCTGGTCACCGGTGGGGCGGGCGTCACCGCCCGGTACGCCACCGACTGGCTGGACCGGCAGGGCGCGGCCGTGGTGCCGCTGGAGCAGCCGACCGGCAGGAAGCTGACCGATCGGATGGCGCAGCTCGCCGCCGACGGCCAGCCGGTGTCCGCGCTGCTGCACGTGCCGGCGGACACCGGCACCGTACCGCTGGAGGAGCTGACCGTCGCGGGCCTCGCCGCCGACTTCGTCGCCACCGTCGGGGACATCCCCCGGTACGCCGACGAACTGGAGAGCCGAGCCCTCGGGGCACTGGTGATCTGCTCCTCCACCTCCGGGGTGTGGGGCTCCGGCGGGCGGTCCGGCCAGGCGGCCGGTGACGCCCTGCTCCAGGCCCTCGCCGCGAACCGGCGGCGGGCCGGACTGCCGGTTGCGTCGGTGGCGTTCGGTCCCTGGGCCGACGGTCTCACCGACGCCGACCTGGAGCAGTTGAGCCGGCGCGGCATGCCCGGCATGGCCCCGGGCCTGGCCACCGCCGCACTGTGGCGGGCTGCGGCAGAAGGCGCACAGGTCGTGGTGGCCGACGTGCGATGGGACCGGTTCGTGCCGGCGGTCGCCGCCGTGCGGACCCGGCCGCTGTTCCTCGAGGTTCCCGAGGCAGCGGAGGCCCTGCGTGACCTGCACACCGGGGAGCCGGCGGACGACGGGGCGGCGGCCGCGCTACGCGAGCGGCTCCGGCCGCTGTCGGACGCGGAACGCGACGCCGTCCTGGTCGAGGTGGTGTCCACCCAGGCCGCGGCGGTGCTCGGTCACTCCGGCACCGCGGACCTCGGTCCGGCGCGCGCGTTCCGGGAGGTCGGCTTCGACTCCATGACCGCCGTGGAGCTGCGCAACCGGCTCCGGGCAGCCGTCGGGGTCACGCTGCCGGCGAGCGTGGTGTTCGACTATCCGACCCCGCTGGCGCTGGCCCGCCACCTGCGTACTCTCGTGGTGGAGGACGGGGCTGCCGCCAGCGCGGGCCTGCTGTCGGAGCTGGCGAAGCTGGACGGCCTCTTCGCCGCCAGCGCGCCGGACCAGCTCACCCGGCAGAAGCTGCTGGTGCAGCTGCAGGCGTTCGTCGCCCGCTGGGGTGAGGACCAGGCGACGCCGGTCGAAGCGCCGGTGACGGCAACGCTCGACGGGGCCAGCGACGCCGAGATCTTCGAATTCATCCGCCGGGAACTCGGCGGGCCCGGCGGCAATGCCGGGGGCGATTTCTGAACCACTTGCGTGTCCATTCCTGGGCGTGCTGACGGAGCCGGTCGTGGAGGCTGTCATGGCCACCGCGACCGGCTCCACCGGGCCGCTGTGCCCGGTCCCGGCCGGGCGGCCCTCGGCCAGCCTGCGGCCGATCCCGCCGAGGTCCTGCTAGGGGCGGCCGTAGGGGCAGCCTAGGGGTTGTGACCGTCGCCGGCCGACAATACCTTCCCTCTCGGAAGTAGGACGTGGTTCCGCTTCGACGTTGAGAGCTGTTGCAATTCGCGGTCGGGGTGAATGGGTTTTGGTGCCGCGGCTTGGGGCATCGATGAATGGCACTGGGTCGCCTGGTTCTTCCGGCTCAAAGAGGTGGCACTGATGGCGACTGAAGACACTCTCCGGGAATATCTGAAATGGGTTACCGCGGATCTCCACCAGACGAAGAGGAAACTCGGCGAACTGGAGGCGGGGCAGCGGGAGCCCATCGCCATCGTCGGCATCGGGTGCCGGTTCCCGGGCGGCGTGCGGACCCCCGAGGACCTGTGGCGGCTGGTCGCCTCCGGCGGTGACGCCATCTCCGACTTCCCGTCCGACCGGGGCTGGGACCTGGAGCGGCTGATCCACCCCGACCCCGACCACCCCGGCACCTCGTACGTCGGGCAGGGCGGTTTCCTCGACTGCGCCACCGAGTTCGACGCCGGGTTCTTCGGCATCTCCCCGCGCGAGGCGCTGGGCATGGATCCGCAGCAGCGGCTCTTGCTGGAAACCTCATGGGAGGCGTTCGAGCACGCCGGGATCGACCCGGGCACGCTGCGCGGCCACCAGGTGGGCGTCTTCGCGAGCACCACCGGTCAGGACTACGCGGCGCTGCTCCAGGCCCCGCCGCCCGGCGTCGAGGGGTACGTCCTCACCGGCACGGCCGCGAGCGTCGTCTCGGGCCGGATCTCGTACGTGCTCGGCATCGAGGGTCCCGCCGTCTCCGTCGACACCGCCTGCTCGTCGTCGCTGGTCGCGCTGCACCTGGCCTGTCACGCCCTGCGCCAGGGGGAGTGCACCCTTGCGTTGGCCGGTGGCGCCACCGTCATGTCGACCCCGGCCGCCTTCATCGGCTTCTCCCGGCAGCGCGGCCTCGCTGCCGACGGACGGGTGAAGGCGTTCGCCGGGGCCGCCGACGGAACCGCCTGGGGCGAGGGCGTCGGCGTCCTGCTCGTCGAGCGCCTGTCGGACGCACGCCGTAACGGCCACCCCGTCCTCGCTGTGGTGCGGGGCAGCGCCGTCAACCAGGACGGCGCCTCCAACGGCCTCACCGCCCCCAACGGGCCCTCCCAGCAGCGGGTCGTGCTCAAGGCCCTCGCCAGCGCCCGGTTCACGCCCGCCGACGTGGATGTCGTTGAGGCGCACGGCACCGGCACCAGCCTCGGCGACCCGATCGAGGCCACCGCCCTGCTCGCCACGTACGGGCAGGGCCGCCCCCCGGGCCGGCCGCTCCGGCTGGGCTCGGTGAAGTCGAACATCGGTCACACCCAGGCGGCGGCCGGCGTCGCCGGGGTGATCAAGATGGTGATGGCCCTGCGGCACGGCACACTGCCGGCCACCCTGCACGTCGACGAGCCCACCCCGCACGTGGACTGGACGGCCGGCGCGGTGTCGCTGCTCACCGAGGCGCAGCCGTGGCCAGCGGGGGAGCAGCCGCGCCGCGCGGGTGTCTCGTCGTTCGGCATGAGCGGCACCAACGCCCACGTCATCATCGAAGAGGCCCCGGCGGAGGCCCCGGACGCCAGCGCCGCTCCGCAGGCGCCGTCGGGCTCCCCACCCCCCGCCGGCACCGGGAACACCGCCGACGCCGGCCCGGCCCCGGTGACGGCCGCCGGGCTGGTGCCCGTGCTGCTCTCCGCCCGCGACCGGGCCGGGCTCGCAGCCCAGGCCGGGCGCTGGGCCGACTGGCTCCACGCCGACCCCGACGCCGCCGACGCCGGGCTGGCCGACGTCGGCTGGTCCTCGGTCACCACCCGGGGTGCCCTGGAACACCGGGCCGTCGTCCTCGCCGCCGACCGCGCCGACCTCCTGCGCGACCTGCGTACCCTCGCCGCCGACGGTGGCGCGTCCGGCCTCGTCGTCGGCGCCGGGCCACGTGCCGGGCAGCTCGCCTTCCTCTTCTCCGGGCAGGGCGCCCAGCGTCCCGGCATGGGCCGGGAACTCGCCGCGACGTTTCCCGTGTTCGCCCGCGCGCTCGCCGAGGCCTGTGCCGCGCTCGACCCGCACCTGCCCCGCCCGCTCGGCCCCGTGCTCGCCGCCGAGCCGGGCACCGAGGAAGCCGACCTGCTCGACCAGACCCTCTACACCCAGGCCGGGCTGTTCGCGGTCGAGGTGGCGCTGTACCGGCTGCTGGAGTCCTGGCAGGTCACCCCCGACGTGCTGATGGGCCATTCCATCGGCGAGGTGGTTGCCGCCCACGTCGCCGGGGTGTTCTCCCTGCCCCACGCCGCCGCGCTGGTGGCCGCACGCGGCCAGCTCATGCAGCGGTTGCCCACCGGTGGGGCCATGCTCTCCGTGGCCGCCGGGCGGGACGAGGTCGAGGCCGTCCTCGCCGGCGTCGACGGCCCGGTCGGCATCGCCGCCGTCAACGGTCCCGCCGCCGTGGTCGTCTCCGGCGCCGCCGACGCCGTCGACGAGGTGGAGCGCGTCTTCACCGACCGGCAGACACGCACCAGGCGGCTGCGGGTCAGCCACGCCTTCCACAGCCCGCTCATGGAACCGATGCTTGCCGCGTTCGCCGCCGTGGTGGACCGGCTGGAGTTGCGCGCCCCCACGCTGCCCATCGTGTCCAACCTGACCGGAGCGCCGGTCGACCCGGAGGCCATCCAGAGCACCGACCACTGGGTACGACACGTCCGCGAGACGGTCCGCTTCGCCGACGGCGTCGACGGGCTGCGCGCCCTCGGCGTCGGTACGTTCCTGGAGGTCGGCCCGAGTGGCGTGCTGACCGCGCTGACCCGGGACATCCTCGGCGTGGACGACGATCCGACGGCCGCCGTGGCGCTGCTGCGCCGGGACCGCGCCGAGCCCGCGTCCCTGCTCACCGCGCTCGCCGAACTGCACGTCGCCGGTGTGCCGGTCGGCTGGCGGCACCTCTTCGCCGGCGCCGACTGCCGCCCGGTTCCGCTGCCCCGGTACGCGTTCCGCCGCGAGCAGTTCTGGCCCGAGCCGCCCCCGGCCGCCCCGGCCGGTGACGTCCCCACGGCGGACGCCGCGTTCTGGGCGGCGGTCGAGCAGGTCGACGTCGACGCGCTGCGCGACCAGCTCGGCGGCGACCCGGCCGGCGACGACGACCCCGTGCGGACCCTGCTGCCCGCGCTGCCCGTGCTCGCCTCCTGGCGGCGCAACCGGCACGACCGCTCCGTGGCGGACGACTGGTCGTACCAGGTGGTGTGGAAGCCCGTGCCGGTCGCCGAGGGTGACCGGCCGGCGGGGCGCTGGCTGCTGGTGCTGCCCGCGGACGCCGCGCCTGCCTGGGAGGACGACCTGGTCGACCTGTTCCGGGCCGGCGGCGACGAGCCGGCGGCGTTGCGCGTCGGCGCGGACGACCTGGACCGGGTGGCGCTCGCCGACCGGCTGCGCGCAGCCGTCGGCGACCAGCAGGTCGCCGGGGTGCTGCACCTCGTCGCGGGCCAGGACCGGCTGCTGGCCGCGCATCCCGGCATGACCGTCGCCGCCGCCACCACCCTGGTGCTCGTCCAGGCGCTCACGGACCTCGACCTCGACGTGCCCGTCTGGTGCGTCACCAGCGGTGCGGTCAAGGCCGGGCCCGCCGACCAGGTGGAACACCCCCTCCAGACGCTGGTCTGGGGCCTCGGTCGGGCCGCCGCCGTCGAGCAGCCGCACCGCTGGGGTGGCCTCGTCGACCTGCCGGCCGCCGTCGACGCCGGCGTGCTGCGCCGTCTCGCGGCCGTCTTCGCCGGCGGAAGCGGGGAGGACCAGGTCGCCGTCCGCTCCGGTGGCGTCTGGGGGCGCCGGCTCACCCCGGCCGCCGCCCCGGAACGGGCCGCCGGCGACTGGTGGGCAGACGGCACCGTCCTCGTCACCGGCGGTACGGGCGCGCTCGGCGGTCACGTCACCCGCTGGCTGCTCGACCGGGGCGCGCGTCGGGTCGTCCTCGTGGGCCGTCGTGGCGCCGCCACCCCCGGCCTGGCCGGCCTCCTCGACGAGTACGGCGCCGACGGGCGGGTCACCGCCGCGGCCTGCGACATGACCGACCGGCAGGCCGTCGCGGCGCTGCTGGACTCGCTGCCCGAGCTGACCGTGGTGGTGCATGCCGCCGGTACCGACCAGCTCACCCCGCTGACCGGTACGACGCTCGACGAGTTCTCCCACGTCGTCGCCGGGAAGGTGCTCGGCGCGCTGCACCTCGACGAGTGCCTGGCCGACCGGCCGCTCGCCGCGTTCCTGCTCTTCTCGTCCATCTCCGGAATCTGGGGCAGCGCCGGCCAGTGCGCGTACGGGGCCGGCAACTCGTTGCTCGACGCGCTCGCCGTGAACCGCCGCGACCGGGGCCTGGCCGCCACCGCCGTCTCCTGGACGGCGTGGGGTGGTGCCGACGGCATGGCCGCCATGAACGCCGCCACGGAGCAGCTGCACCGGATGGGTCTGCCCACCATCGACCCGCAGCGGGCGCTCGTCGCCCTCGACCGGGCGGTGCGGCGACCCGCCCCCTGCGTCACCGTCGCCGACGTCGACTGGAGCCGCTTCCACCCGGCGTTCACCCTCAGCCGGCCCAGCCCGTTCCTGTCCGAGCTGCCCCAGGTGCGGGCGCTCGCCGAGGCCGAGGCGGAGAGCGCCGCCGCGCCGGCCGGCGTGGCCGACGCCCTGCGTCAGCTGGCCGACCTGACCGAGACCGAGCAGGAGCGGGAACTGCTCCAGCTCGTCAACGAGCAGACCGCCCGGGTGCTCGGCCACGCCGCCCCCGACGAGCTGCGCGGCCGGTCGTTCAGGGACCTCGGCTTCGACTCGCTCACGGCCGTGGACTTCCGCACCCGGCTCAACGAGGCCACCGGACTGCGGCTGCCGTCCACCCTCGTCTTCGACCATCCCACCCCGGCCGACCTGGCGCGACACCTGCGCGAGACCGTGTTCGGCGCCGACCGCGCCGCCCCCGCCGAGGTGGCGGTCGCCGCGGCCACCGACGAGCCGATCGCCATCGTCGGCATGGCCTGCCGTTATCCCGGCGACGCCCGGGGACCCGAGGAACTGTGGCGGCTCGTCGCCGAGGGCGTCGACGCCATCGGCGACTTCCCGACCGACCGGGGCTGGGACACCCCCACCCCGGACAGCGGCTACGCCCCGGCTGGCGGCTTCCTGCACGACGTCACCGGCTTCGACCCGGCCTTCTTCGGCATCTCGCCGCGCGAGGCTCTCGCCATGGACCCGCAGCAGCGACTCACTCTCGAGGCGTCCTGGGAGGTGCTGGAGCGGGCCGGGGTCGACCCCGCCTCCCTGAAGGGCAGCCGCACCGGCGTGTTCGTCGGAGCGTCCGCCTCCGGGTACGGGACGGGGCTGACGGAGGTGCCGGAGGGCGCCGAGGGCTACCTGATGACCGGGGCCGCGCACAGCATCATCTCCGGCCGGGTGTCGTACACGCTGGGGTTGGAGGGGCCGGCAATCACAGTGGACACGGCCTGCTCGTCGTCGTTGGTCGCGCTGCACCTGGCCGGCGAGGCGCTGCGCCGGGGCGAGTGTGACCTCGCGCTCGCCGGCGGCGTCACGGTGATGGCCACCCCCGGCACGTTCGCCGAGTTCTCCCGCCAGCAGGGCCTGGCCGCCGACGGCCGGTGCAAGTCGTTCGCCGCTTCGGCGGACGGCACCGGCTGGTCCGAGGGCTTCGGCATGGTGCTCGTGCAGCGGCTCTCCGACGCCCGCCGTGCGGGCCGGCGGATCCTTGCCGTGGTGCGGGGCAGCGCGGTGAACCAGGACGGCGCGTCGAACGGCTTGACCGCCCCGAACGGTCCGTCGCAGCAGCGGGTGATCCGGCAGGCGCTGGCGAATGCCCGGCTGAGCACCACGGACGTGGACGTGGTGGAGGCGCACGGCACGGGCACCACGCTGGGCGACCCGATCGAGGCGCAGGCGTTGCTGGCCACCTACGGGCAGGGCCGGGACGGGCACGAGCCGCTGCTGCTCGGCTCGATCAAGTCCAACATCGGGCACACGCAGGCCGCCTCCGGTGTCGCCGGCGTGATCAAGATGGTGCAGGCGATGCGGCACGGGGTGGTGCCGGCGACGCTGCACGTGGACGAGCCGTCCCCGCACATCGACTGGGCCTCCGGCGCGGTGGAGCTGGCGACGGAGTCGCGGCCGTGGCCGGCGGTGGACCGGCCGCGTCGGGCGGCGGTGTCGTCGTTCGGCATGTCCGGCACGAACGCCCACATGATCATCGAGCAGGCCGACGACATGGTGGGCGTGGCGCCCGACACCGACGTGGACCCGGCGGGCGTCGCCGGTCTGGTCGCCTCGGACGTGACCGTGTGGCCGGTGTCGGCCCGGTCGGCCGCGGCACTCGCCGGTCAGGCCGCTCGACTCGCCGCGCACGTGCGCGAGCACGGTGACGTGGATCCGGCGGCGGTCGGCTGGTCGCTGGCCACCACCCGTACCACCTTCGACGAGCGTGCCGCCGTGGTCGGGTCGTGCGCCGAGGACCTGTTGGCCGGTCTGGACGCCCTGGCGTCCGGCGCGCCGGCGGCCGGCCTCGTCACCGGCACGGCCGCCGCTTCCAACGTGGGACCAGTGTTCGTGTTCCCCGGTCAGGGCGCGCAGTCGGCGCGGATGGCGGCCGGTCTGGTGGGCCGCAGCCCGGTGTTCGACGAGCGCCTGGCGCAGTGCCAGCAGGCCCTGGCGCCGCATCTGGACGTGGATCTGCTGTCGGTGTTGACCGGCCCGGACGAGTCGTGGCTGGACCGGGTCGAGGTGGTGCAGCCGGTCCTGTGGGCCGTCGGCATGGCGTTGGCGGCGGTGTGGGAACACACCGGGGTGCGCGCGGCGGCGGTCATCGGACATTCGCAGGGTGAGATCGGCGCCGCGTGCCTGGCCGGAATCCTCGACCTGGACGACGCGGCGAAGATCGTCGCCCTACGCTCCCGCGCCCTGGCGGCGCTGCGGGGCACCGGCGCGATGGCCTCGATCGACCTGCCGGTCGAGGCGGTCACCGAACGCCTGCCCGCGTTCGCCGGGGTGGGTGTGGCGGCGGTGAACGGCCCGTCGACGGTGGTGGTGTCCGGGCCGCCGCAGCCGGTGGCCGCCCTGGTTCAGGCGTGCCTGGGCGAGGGTGTGCGGGCGCGCATGATCCCGGTGGACTACGCCTCCCACTCCCCGGCGGTGCAGGACGTCGCCGAACAGTTGCGTACCGAGCTGGCCGACGTCACCCCCCGCGCCGGCCAGATCCGGTTGATCTCCACCCTGACCGGCACGTGGGTGGACCCGGAGTCGATGGGCGCGGACTACTGGTACGAGAACCTGCGGAGGACCGTGCTGTTCGACTCGGCGGTACGCGTCGCGGTCGGCACCGGACACACCACGTTCGTGGAGATCTCCCCGCATCCGGTGCTGACGATGCCGGTCACCGCGATCCTGGACGACACCGGCAGCACCGGACACGCCCTTGGCACGCTGCGCCGCGGGGACGATGACGCGACGCGGCTGTTGACCAACCTTGCCACCGCGCACACCGTCGGCCTGCCTGTCGACCTCACCAAGGTCCTCGCCAGCACGACGATCGTCGACCTGCCCACCTACCCGTTCGCCCGGGACCGGTACTGGCTCCAGCGCACCGGCGCGCACCGGGCCGGGCTGCCGTCCGTCGGCCTGGACGCCGTGGACCACCCGCTGCTCAGCGCCGTGGCCGACCTGCCCGGGGGCGAGGGACTGCTGCTCACCGGTCGGATCGGCCTGGCCACCCACCCGTGGCTCGCCGACCACGCCGTGCTCGGCACCGTCCTGCTGCCCGGCACCGCCCTGGTCGAGTTGGCGTCCTGGAGCGGCCGGCACGTCGACGCCGCCCACGTGACCGAGCTGGTCCTGGAGGCTCCGCTCGCCGTGCCCGACGAGGGCGGGGTGGACCTGCGGGTCCGCGTGGGCGCGGCCGACGAGGACGGTCTGCGGCCCGTCTCCGTCTACTCCTACGTCGACGACGGTGGCGACCAGCCCGCAGTGGCGCGGCAGTGGCGGCGGCACGCCACCGGCCTGCTCGCTCCCACCCGGCCGGTCAGCGCGGTCCCGACCGCCTGGCCCCCGGCCGACGCCGAACCGATCGCCCTCGACG
This sequence comes from Micromonospora sp. NPDC023633, assembly GCF_040640035.1. Lineage (NCBI taxonomy): Bacteria > Bacillati > Actinomycetota > Actinomycetes > Micromonosporales > Micromonosporaceae > Micromonospora > Micromonospora sp. NPDC023633. The sequence continues at coordinate 62,839 of NZ_JBFABB010000010.1, forward strand.
CCCTCTACCCGCACCTCGCCGACCAGGGCTACCACTACGGACCGGTCTTCCGCGCGCTGCGTGCCGCGTGGCGCAGCGGCGGCGACATCCTCGCCGAGGTGTCCCTCGACGACGACGCGCCGACCGACACGGCCACGTTCTCCGTGCACCCGGCGCTGCTCGACGCCGCCCTGCACGCCATCGGCGCCAGCGTGCTCGACCGCGCCGACGCCGCCCCCCGCTCCGGCGGCGAGGCGCAGCCGGGGCTGCCGTTCTCCTGGACCGGGGTGGCGATCCAGCCGACCCGGGCCCGGGAACTGCGTGTCCGGCTCACGGCCGCCGAGGGGTCCGTGGCCGCCACCGTCACCGACACCGGCGGGGTGCCCGTCGCCTCGCTCGACGCCCTGGTGCTGCGGCCGATCACCACCGAGCAGCTCAGCGTCGCCCGGCGTACGGCCAACCGGTCGCTGCACCGGCTCGACTGGACCGAGCCGACCGCCGCGCCGGCCGGCGTCGCGCCACGGCTCGCCGCGCTCGGCGACGCCTGGCCGGGCGCCGAGTCGTACCCCGACATGGACGCCCTGGTGGCGGCCGTGGCCGGCGGCGCGGGCGCGCCTGACGCGGTGCTCGCCACCTGCGTGGGCCGGCGGGCCGACGAGCCGAACCCGGCGCGGGTCGCGCACCTCGTCAGCCACGAAACCCTGGCCCTGGTGCAGGACTGGCTCACCCACCCGGAACTGGAGGCGTCCAGCCTCGTCGTGGTCACCCGTGGCGCGGTCACCGTCGACGCCGACGAACGGCTGACCGACCTGCCCGCCGCCACCGGGTGGGGCCTGGTCCGCTCCGCCCAGTCGGAGAACCCGGGCCGGATCGTGCTGCTCGACCTCGACGACGACCCCCGTTCCGCCGCCGCGCTGCCCGCCGCCCTGGCCACCGGCGAACCGCAGCTCGCCGTGCGTGCCGGGCAGCTCCGCGTGCCCCGGCTGTCCCGGCTCGGGCCGCCGCCGCAGGACCGGCCGGCCCTCGACCTGTCCGCCGGCACCGTCCTGGTCACCGGCGCCACCGGCGCGCTCGGCCGGCTCGTCGCCCGGCACCTGGTCACCGGGCACGCGGTTCGCCGTCTGCTGCTGGTCAGCCGCAGCGGCCCGGACGCGCCCGGCGCGGCCGAGCTGGCCGACGAGCTGACCGGGCTCGGTGCGACCGTGCGGGTGGTGGCCGCTGACGTCACCGACCGCGACGCCCTCGCCATGCTGCTCGACGAGATCCCCGCCGACTGGCCGCTCGTCGGCGTCGTGCACGCCGCCGGTGTCCTCGACGACGGGGTGCTGCCCGCGCTCACCCCTGCCCGCTTCGACGCCGTCCTCGGGCCGAAGGTGGACGCCGCCTGGCATCTGCACGAGCTGACCGAGAAACTGGACCTGGCCGCGTTCGTGCTGTTCTCCTCCGCGTCCGGGTTGTTCGGCGGGCCCGGGCAGGCGAACCACGCCGCCGCGAACGCGTTCCTCGACGCGCTCGCCCACCACCGGCAGGCGCGTGGGCTGACCGTCACGTCGATGGCGTGGGGGCCCTGGGCCAACCCCGATCTGCCCGGCGGGCAGCCCGGCCACGTCGACGAGCAGCGGATGGGCCGCAACGGCTTCCGTCCGCTCGACGCCGACGAGGGCATGGAACTGTTCAGCGAGGCGCTGCGGTTCCCCGACCCGGTGGTCGTACCGGTCAGCCTGGACCTCGGCGTGCTCGGCCGGCTCGGTCCGGCACTGCCCCGCCTGCTGCACGGCCTGATCCGGGCGAACGGAGCCACCCCGGCAGGTGTCGCCCCGGCGGCCGACGCGGCGGCAGCCCTGCGGGACACCCTCGCCGGTACTCCGGAGGGGGAGCGGGACCGGGTGCTCTCCGACCTGGTCCGCACCCACGCGGCGGCGGTCCTCGGATACGCCTCGATGCGCGCCGTCGACGAGGACAAGGGGTTCGTCGAGATGGGCTTCGACTCGCTGACCGCGGTCGAGTTCCGCAACCGGCTCACCGCCGCCACCGGGCTGCGCCTGCCGTCCACCCTGATCTACGACCGGCCGACCACCACCGCGCTGGTCGGATACCTGCGTGGCGCGCTGCTGGCCGAGCGGGACACCTCGGCGCTGTCGGTGCTCGGCGAGCTGAACAAGCTGGAAACCGCCATGCGTGCGGTCGCCGACACCGACACCGACCGCACCGCCGTCGCCGCCCGGCTGCGTGAGCTGCTGTCCCTGTGGACGTACGCCGAGCGCGGCGGGGACGACACCGCAGCCGAGGCCGACGGCAACATCGACTCCGCCACCGCGGAGGAGATCTTCAACATGCTCGACGACGAGCTCGGGACAGTCTGACCGCGGATGCCCCGGACCTCTGATCCCGATACGGAGTGGCCCGATGCCCACTGAGGAAGAGTTCCTCGACTACCTCCGGCGTGCCGCGACCGACCTGCGCGAGGCGCGGCGGCGGGTGCGTGAGGTGGAGGCGAAGGACCGCGAGCCGATGGCCGTCGTCGGCATGGCCTGCCGGTTCCCCGGCGGCGTCCGTGGCCCCGACGACCTGTGGAACCTCGTCGCCACCGGCGGGGAGGGGCTGGGCGACTTCCCCACCGACCGCGGCTGGGACCTGGAGCGGCTGTTCCACGTCGACCCCGACAACCCCGGCACCTCGTACACCGACAAGGGCGGCTTCCTCTACGACGCCACCGGGTTCGACCCCGGCTTCTTCGGCATCTCACCGCGCGAGGCGCTGGCGATGGACCCGCAGCAGCGGCTGCTGCTGGAGAGCGCGTGGGAGGCGTTCGAGTCCGCCGACCTGGACCCGCAGCGGCTACGCGGCAGCCGTACCGGCGTCTTCGCCGGGGTGATGTACCACGACTACGCCTCCCGGGTGCTGGACCTGCCCGAGGGTGTCGAGGGGTACCTCGGTACCGGCAACTCCGGCAGCCTCGTCTCCGGCCGGGTCGCCTACACGTACGGACTCGAGGGGCCGGCGGTCACCGTCGACACCGCCTGCTCGTCGTCCCTGGTCGCCGTGCACCTCGCGGTGCAGGCCCTGCGCCAGCGCGACTGCGACTTCGCCCTGGCCGGCGGTGTGACCGTGCTGTCCACCCCGGGCGTCTTCGCCGAGTTCTCCCGGCAGCGCGGCCTCGCTTCCGACGGGCGGTGCAAGTCGTTCGCGGCCGCCGCCGACGGCACCGGCTGGGCCGAGGGCGTGGGCGTGCTGCTGCTCCAGCGGCTCTCCGACGCCCAGCGCGACGGCCGGCGCGTCTACGCAGTGATCCGGGGCAGCGCGGTCAACCAGGACGGGGCGAGCAGCGGCCTGACCACACCCAACGGCCCCAGCCAGGAGCGGGTGATCCGGCAGGCGCTGGCCAACGCCCGGCTCGCCCCTGCCGACGTGGACGCCGTCGAGGCGCACGGTACCGGCACCACTCTCGGTGACCCGATCGAGGCGCAGGCCCTGCTCGCCACGTACGGGCAGGACCGGGCCGGGGCGGAGCCGCTGTGGCTCGGCTCGGTCAAGTCCAACCTCGGCCACACCCAGGCCGCCGCCGGAGTGGCCGGCCTGATCAAGATGGTGATGGCGATCCGGCACGGTCGGCTGCCGGCCACCCTGCACGTCGACGAGCCGTCCCCGCACATCGACTGGTCGGCCGGGGCGGTATCGCTGCTCACCGAGGCCCGGCCCTGGCCGGCGACCGGCCGGGCACGCCGGGGTGCCGTGTCGTCGTTCGGCATCTCCGGGACGAACGCCCACGTCATCGTCGAGCAGGCCCCCGCCGTCGAGGAACCCGTGTCGCCGGCGGACGTCGCCGCGCCGCCGCTGGTCCCCGTCCTGTTGTCCGCCCGCAGCCCGGAGTCGCTCACCGCGCAGGCCCGCCGCTGGGCGGACCACCTCGCCGCCGACACCTCCGTCCGCCCGGTCGACGTCGCCGCGTCCTCGCGTGCCCGCGCCGGGCTGGACCGGCGTGCCGTGGTGCTCGCCGAGGACCGCGCCGACCTGCTCGCCGGGCTGCGCGCCCTCGCCGACGGCGAGCCGGTCGCCCCGGTGGTCACCGGCACGGTCAGGCCCCGGGGCCGGGTCGCGTTCCTCTTCTCCGGGCAGGGTGCCCAGCGTGCCGGCATGGGCCGGCAGCTCGCCGAGGCGTACCCCGTCTTCGCCGCCGCCCTCGACGAGGTCTGCGCCGCGCTCGACCCGCACCTGCCGCGGCCGCTGCGCGAGGTGATGTTCGCCGAGGCCGGCACGGCCGAGGCCGAGCTGCTGCACCAGACCGTGTTCACCCAGGCCGGCCTGTTCGCCGTCGAGGTGGCCATGTTCCGGCTGGCCGGATCCTTCGGCCTCGTCCCCGACTTCCTGGTCGGCCACTCCATCGGCGAGCTGGCCGCCGCGCACGTCGCCGGGGTGCTCTCCCTCGCCGACGCTGCCACGCTGGTCGCCGCCCGGGGACGGCTCATGCAGGCCCTGCCGGCCGGTGGGGCGATGCTCGCCGTCGCCGCCGACGAGGCGAGCGTGGTCGGGTCGCTGGCCGGCGTCACCGGCCGGGTCGGCGTCGCCGCCGTGAACGGCCCCGCCGCCGTCGTCGTCTCCGGCGACGCCGAGGCGATCGACGAGCTGGCCGAACTCTGGTCCGGCCGGGGCACCCCCACCCACCGGTTGCGGGTCAGCCACGCCTTCCACAGCGAGCTGATGGGCCCGATGCTCGCCGAGTTCGCGGCCGTCGCGGCCGGGCTCACCTTCCGGCCGCCGACCGTGCCGATCGTGTCGAACCTGACCGGCCAGGTCGCGGCGGCGGAGCAGCTGTGCAGCCCCGAGTACTGGGTGCGGCACGTGCGGGAGGCCGTCCGCTTCGCCGACGCCGTCGCCTGGCTCGCCGACGCCGGCGTGGGCACCTACGTCGAGCTGGGTCCCAACGGGGTGCTGACGGCCATGGCCCAGAGCTGCCTCAACGACCCGACGGCCCTGCTCGTGGCGCTGGCCCGCAAGGACCGGTCCGAGCCCCGCGCCCTGCTGGAGGCCCTCGCCCAGTTGCACGCCGAGGGCCTGCACGTCGACTGGGACGCCCTGCTCGCTGGCACCGGCGCCCGCCGGGTCGACCTGCCCACGTACGCGTTCCAGCACCAGCGGTACTGGCTGGAGCCGGTCGGCCGGATCGCCGACGTCTCCGGCGCCGGTCTCGGTGCGGCCGGGCATCCGCTGCTCGGCGCGGCGGTCTCCGTGGCCGGCGAGGACATGGTGCTGCTCACCGGCCGGCTGTCCCTGGCCACCCATCCATGGCTCGCCGACCACGCCGTCTCCGGTGTCGTGGTGCTGCCCGGCACCGCGCTGGTCGAGCTGATGGTGCGCGCCGGCGACGAGGTGGGCGCGTCCCGGGTACGGGAGCTGACCATCGCCGCACCGCTGACCCTGCCCGAGGGCGGTGGCGTCCGGGTGCAGGTGCGGGTCGGCGTGGCCGACGACGCGGGCGCCCGCACGGTGACCGTGCACGCCCAGGCCGAGGACGACCCCGACACCGGCTGGGTCCGGCACGCCGAGGGCGTGCTGGAACCGGCCGTCGACGACGAGCCCGGCCTCGGCGCGTGGCCGCCCGTCGCGGCCACCGAGGTGGACCTGGCCGGGTGGTACGACGCGCTGGCCGGGCGTGGCCTGGCGTACGGGCCGGCGTTCCGGGGACTGCGCCGGCTGTGGACCGGCGACGGCGAGGTGTACGCCGAGGTCGCCCTGCCCGAGGAGACGACGGAGCACGCGGCCGCTTTCGGGGTGCACCCGGCGCTGCTGGACGCCGCCCTGCAGCCGGTCGGACTGCTGATCGACGGGGCGGAGGGCGGGCCCCGGGTGCCGTTCGCGTTCGAGGGCGTGCAGGTGCACGCGTCCGGGGCGGCGGCGCTGCGGGTGCGGCTGACCCGCGACGGCTCCACGGTGCGGCTGGTCGCCGTCGACACCGCCGGCGCGCCGGCGGTGTCGGTGGACTCCCTCGTCCTGCGGGAGATGACCGGCCTGACCGCCCCGAGCGTCGCGAGCCGTTCACTGTTCGAGGTCGTCTGGCAGGCCGAGGACGTCGTGGCCGTCGAGGACCTGGACGGCTGGGCGCTGCTCGCCGGCCCGGCCCGGACCGACCCGGCCGAGCTGCCCGCCTTCGCGGACGTGGCGGCGGTCCTGGCCGCCGTCGAAGCGGGGCAGGAGCCGCCGCGCGCCCTCGTGCTGTCGGTGGCCGGTCGGTCCGACGTCGATCCGCCCGAGGCGGTGCGCGCCGCCACCGCCCACGCGCTCGGCGTGGTCCAGGGGTGGCTGGCCGCCGAGGCGCTGGCCGACTCCCGGCTGCTGGTCCTCACGGCGGGCGCGGTCGCCACCCGGGACGACGACCCCGTCACGGACCTGGCCGGCGCCGCCGTGTGGGGGCTGCTGCGCTCCGCGCAGTCCGAGCACCCGGACCGCCTCGTCCTGGCCGACCTGGACCGGGACTTCGACGCGGACACCCTCACCGTCCTGGCCGGCGCCGCAGCGGACCCGGCCGCGACGGGCGGACAGGTGGCGCTGCGCGGCGGCGAGGTGCTGACCCCGAGACTGGTGCGCACCGCGGCACCGGCTGCCGGGGACCGGGGCGGCGACGAGACCGGACCGGCCCTCGGCGAGGGCACCGTCCTGGTCACCGGCGGCACCGGCGCGCTCGGCGCCCTCGTGGCCGAGCACCTGGTCACTGCGTACGGTGCGCGGTCGCTGCTGCTCGTGTCCCGGCAGGGCCCCGACGCCCCCGGCGCGGGCGAGCTGACCGCGCGGCTGACCGGCCTGGGTGCCCGCGTCGAGGTCGTCGCTGCCGATGTCGCCGACCGGGACAGGGTCGCCGCGCTGGTCGCGGGCGTCTCCGGCCGGTTGGCCGGCGTGGTGCACACGGCCGGCGTGCTCGACGACGGGGTGGTCTCGGCGACCAGCCCGGAGCGGCTGGCCGGGGTGTTGGCGCCGAAGGCGACCGCCGCCTGGTGGCTGCACGAGGCCACCCGGGACCGGGACCTCGATCTGTTCGTGCTCTTCTCGTCGATCGCCGGGGTGCTCGGCTCGCCCGGGCAGGCCGCGTACTCGGCGGCGAACGTGGTGCTCGACGCCCTTGCGGCGTACCGCCGGCAGGCCGGGTTGCCGGCGGTCAGCCTGGCGTGGGGCATGTGGGACACCGACGGCATGGCCGCCACCGTCAGCGACACGGACCGGGCCCGGTCCACCCGGGCCGGCATCACCCCGATGAGCGCCCCCACCGGCCTGGAGTTGTTCGACGCTGCCCTCGCCGCCGCGCGGCCGGCCCTGGTGCCGGCCGTGATCGACGTGCCGGCGATGCGGGCGCAGGTCGTCGCCGGCCGGGTGCCGTCGTTGCTGCGGGTGCTGCTCGGCGCGGTCACCGCCCGCCGGCAGGCCGGCAAGGGCAACTGGGCCGACCGGATCGCCGGGTTGGCGCCGCAGGATGCCCGCGACCAGGTCGACGTCCTCGTGCGCACCCTCGTCGCGCAGGTCCTCGGCCACGGCGGAGCCGACGCGGTGCCCGCAGACCGGGCGTTTCGGGAACTGGGCTTCGACTCGCTGACCGCGGTGGACCTGCGCAACCGGATCAACGCCGCCACCGGGCTGCGGCTGGCCTCGACGCTGGTCTTCGACTATCCGACCCCGCAGATCCTCGCTGGACAGGTGTACGCGGAGCTGGCCGGCGGCCGGTCCGCCAGGGGCCCGCGCGCCGACGCGGCGAGCGCCACCGGCCGGGACGAGCCGATCGCGATCGTCGGCATGGCCTGCCGGTTCCCCGGCGGGGCGGACAACCCCGACCAGCTGTGGGAGCTGCTGGCCACCGGTGGGGACGGTATCGGGGAGTTCCCCGCCGACCGGGGCTGGGACCTGGACACCCTGTTCGATCCGGACCCGGACAACAGCGGCACCTCCTACACCCGGCACGGCGGCTTCCTGTACGGCGCCGCCGAGTTCGACCCCGGGTTCTTCGGCATCAGCCCGCGCGAGGCCCTGGCGATGGACCCGCAGCAGCGGCTGCTGCTGGAGAGCTCGTGGGAGGCGTTCGAGTCCGCCGGCCTCGACCCGCACCGGCTGCGCGGCAGCCGCACGGGCGTGTTCGCCGGCGTCATGTACCACGACTACGCCTCCCGACTGATGAACCTGCCGGCCGAGGTGGAGGGCCACATCGGCACCGGCACCTCCGGCAGCGTCCTGTCCGGGCGGATCGCGTACACCCTCGGCCTTGAAGGCCCGGCCGTCACCGTCGACACCGCCTGCTCGTCGTCGTTGGTCGCGTTGCACCTGGCGGCACAGGCGCTGCGGTCGGGGGAGTGCGACTACGCGCTGGCCGGCGGTGTGACCGTGATGGCGACGCCCGGCACGTTCATCGAGTTCTCCCGGCAGCGCGGCCTGTCTCCCGACGGCCGGTGCAAGGCGTTCGCCGGGGGCGCCGACGGTACGGGCTGGGGTGAGGGTGTGGGCATGCTGCTCGTGCAGCGCCTCTCCGACGCCCAGCGGGACGGCCGGCGGATCTACGCCGTCGTGCGCGGCACGGCCGTCAACCAGGACGGCGCGTCGAACGGGCTGACCGCCCCGAACGGGCCGTCGCAGCAGCGGGTGATCCGCCAGGCACTGGCCAACGCGCGGCTGACCACGGCGGACGTGGACGCGGTCGAGGCCCACGGCACCGGCACCACGCTGGGCGACCCGATCGAGGCGCAGGCACTGCTGGCCACCTACGGGCAGGACCGGCCGGCCGACCGGCCGCTGCTGCTCGGGTCGGTCAAGTCGAACATCGGCCACACCCAGGCCGCCGCGGGCGTCGCCGGGGTGATCAAGATGGTGCAGGCGATGCGGCACGGTCTGGTGCCGCCGACCCTGCACGTGGACGAGCCGTCCCCGCACGTCGACTGGACCGCCGGCGCGGTCGCCCTCGCCACCGAGCCGACGCCCTGGCCGGCGGTCGGCCGGCCCCGCCGGGCCGCGATCTCCTCCTTCGGCATCAGCGGCACCAACGCCCACGTCGTCCTGGAGCAGGCGCCCGAGCCGACTGCAGCCAAGTCCCAGCCCGGTGTCGTCGACGATGCCGGGCTCGTCCCGCTCGTGCTGTCCGCCACCGACCCCGCCGCGCTGCGGGAGCAGGCCGTCCGGCTGCGCGCGCACCTCGCTGCGCACCCGGAGATCGAGCCGGCGGAGGTGGCGTACGCCCTCGCCACCACCCGGTCCTCGTTCCCGCACCGGGCCGTCGTGCTCGGTCCGGACCGAGCCGATCTGGTGAAGGGACTCACCGCCCTGGCCGACGGTGAGTCCACCGCCACGGTGGTGACCGGCACGGCGCTCCGCAACACCGCCCCCGTCTTCGTCTTCTCCGGCCAGGGCTCCCAGTGGCCCGGGATGCCCGTGGAACTGTTGGACACCTCCCCGGTGTTCGCCGCGTCCGTCGCCGAGTGCGAGGCCGCCCTTGCGCCCTGGGTGGACTGGTCGCTGATCGACGTGCTGCGCGGCGCCGAGAACGCCCCGCCGCTGGTCGACTCGGGCGTGGTGCAGCCCGCCCTGTGGGCGGTGACGGTCTCCCTGGCCCGACTGTGGCGTTCGCTCGGCGTACGCCCAGGCGGGGTGGTCGGGCACTCCCAGGGCGAGATCGCCGCCGCCTGCGTGGCCGGCGCGCTCTCCCTGGCGGACGGCGCCAGGATCGTCGCCCTGCGCAGCCAGGCGCTCGACGAAATCGGCGGCACGGGCGGCATGGTCTCCGTGGCCCTGCCCGCCGAGCAGGTCCGTGAGCTGCTGGCCCGGTTGCCGGGGCGGCTGTGGGTCGCCGTGGTCAACGGTCCCGGGTCGGCGGTGGTCGCCGGGGATCCCGACGCTCTCGCCGAACTGCTCGCCGTCTGTGCGGCCGACGGCGTGCGGACCCGTCCCATCGCCGTCGACTACGCCTCCCACACGCCCCAGGTCGAGGGCGTCGCTCAGCGGCTGCTGGACAACCTCGCCGGGATTACCGCCCGCCCCGCCGAAGTGCCGTTCTACAGCGCCACCGGCGAGCAGACCGACACCGCTCTCGACGCCAGCTACTGGTACCGCAACCTGTGTGAGACGGTGAACTTCGAGCACGCTGTCCAGAACCTGCTCGCCGACGGTCACCGGGTCTTCCTGGAGATCAGCCCGCACCCGGTGCTCAGCGTCGACATGCGGGAGACGATCGACGCCAGCGAGCACGAGGCGGCGGTGGTCGACTCGCTGCGCCGCGGCGCGGGCAGCTGGTTGCGGCTGTTCACCGCCCTGGCCGAGCTGCACGTGCGTGGGGTGGACGTCGACTGGAACGCCGTCTGCGGGGTACGTACCGGCCCCGCCGCGCCGCTGCCCACCTACGCCTTCCACCGCCAGCGGTACTGGCCGGAGGCGCCCGTGCGGACCGGCCCGGCGGCGACCGCCGAGGACCCGGTCGACCGGCAGTTCTGGGACGCCGTCGAGCGCGCCGACGCCACGGCGCTCGCCGCCGCCATGCGCGTCGACGAGGCCGGGACCCGCGCGCTCGGTGATGCGCTACCCATCCTCTCCTCGTGGCGTCGGCGGCGGCGCGACGAGAACACCGTGGACGGCTGGCGCTACCGGGTCCAGTGGAACCCCCTGCCCGCGGTGCCGGCGACCTCGCTCGGCGGCACGTGGCTGCTCGTCGCGCCCACCGCGTACCTCGACCATCCGCTGGTCGGGCAGGTCGCCGAGGCCCTCGGCGAGGCCGGGGCCGACGTGCTTCCCCTGACCGTCGCCGACCCCGACCGTCGGGCGCTCGCCGCGCAGCTCGCCGCGGCCGGCACCGACGCCGTCACCGGCGTGCTGTCCCTGCTCGCTCTCGACGAGACCGACCACCCCGACCGGCCGGTCGTCCCCGTGGGCCTCGCCGGCACCCTTGCCCTGGTGCAGGCCCTCGGCGACCTCGGGATCACCGCGCCGCTCTGGTGCGCCACCAGCGGCGCCGTCTCCGCCGGCCGCGCCGACCCGCTCGACCATCCCCGGCAGGCCCTGGTCTGGGGGCTGGGCCGGGTTGCCGCCCTCGAGCACGTCGACCGCTGGGGCGGGCTGATCGACCTGCCGTCCCCCCTGGACCGGCGCTCGCGCGGCCGGCTGGCCGCCGTGCTCGCCGGAGCCGGCCACGAGGACCAGGTCGCCGTGCGCCCCTCCGGGCTGTACGTCCGCCGGCTCGTGCGCGACGCCGGTGCGGAAGCCGCCCGGGAGGCCACCGGCTGGCGGCCCTCGGGGACCGCCCTGATCACCGGCGGCCTCGGCGCGATCGGCGCGCACGTGGCCCGCTGGCTGGCCCGCGACGGCGCGTCCCACCTGGTGCTGACCAGCAGGCAGGGCCCAGCGGCGGCCGGCGCCGCCGAACTGGAGGCCGAGCTGACCGCGCTCGGCGCGACCGTCACCATCGCCGCCTGCGATGTGGCCGACCCGGTCTCGCTGCGCGCCCTCATCGACCGGCTCGCCGGCGACGGGGTCCGCGTCGACGCCGTGTTCCACGCCGCCGGGGTGGCCCCCGCCGGCCTGCTCGCCGACACCGACCTCGCCACGCTCGCCGACGGCCTGCACGCCAAGGTCGCCGGCGCGGTCAACCTCGACGCGTTCCTCGGCGATGTGAGCGCGTTCGTGCTCTTCTCCTCGGGCGCCGGCGTCTGGGGCGGCGGCCTCCAGGGCGGTTACGCCGCCGGGAACGCCTTCGTCGACGCCCTCGCCGAGGACCGGCGCCGCCGTGGCCTGGCCGCCACCGCGGTGGCCTGGGGCGCGTGGGACGGTGGCGGCCTGCTGGAGACCGAGGGCGCTGCCGACCAGATGTTCCGCTCCGGCGTCCGCCCGATGCGCCCCGACCTGGCAGTCTCCGTGCTGGCTCACGCACTCGCCCACGACGAGACCACCCTCACCGTCGCCGACATCGCCTGGGACCGGTTCCACCAGACCTTCGCGATGACCCGCCCCCGGCCGCTGATCGAGGACATTCCCGAGGTCGCCCGGATCACCGACGCCGCCCAGAACCGCGACGACGAGACGCCGGTCCAGGCGTCTCCGCTGCGCGGCCGGCTCGCCAGCCTCGCCGAGCCGGAACGCCGTCGCACCCTGCTGGAACTGGTCCGGGTGCAGGCCGCGGCCGTGCTCAGACACGACTCCGCCACTGCCATCGGCGCCGACCGACCGTTCCGGGAGATCGGCTTCGATTCGCTCAGCGCCGTGGAACTGCGCAATCGGCTCGGTGAGGCCGTCGGGTTGCGGCTGCCCGCCACCCTGGTCTTCGATCAGCCCACACCGGCGCTGCTCGCCGCCTGGCTGGCCGACCGCATCCTCGGTGTCACCGAGCAGGCCGCCACGCCCACGCAGACCGCCGCCGCCCTGGACGAGCCCATCGCCATCGTCGCCATGAGCTGCCGTTACCCCGGCGGGGTGGCCAGCCCCGAGGACCTGTGGCGGCTGGTCGCCGAGGGCCGCGACGCGATCGCCGGGTTCCCGGCCGACCGGGGCTGGGACCTGGACGCCATCTACGACCCCGACCCCGACACCCCCGGCACCTCGTACGTGCGGGAGGGCGGCTTCGTCTCCGACGTCGGCGGGTTCGACGCCGGCCTGTTCGGCATCTCGCCCCGCGAGGCGTTGGTCATGGACCCGCAGCAGCGGCTGATGCTGGAGACCGGGTGGGAGTTGTTCGAGCGGGCGGGCATCGCCCCCGCCGACATGCGGGACAGCAACACCGGCGTCTTCGTCGGCACCAACGGCCAGGACTACGCGACCCTGCTGATGGCCGTGGGGGCCGAGACCGAGGGCTACCAGTCGACCGGCAACGTGGCGGCGGTGGTCTCCGGTCGGCTCTCCTACACCTTCGGCCTGCAGGGGCCGGCGGTCAGTGTCGACACCGCCTGCTCGTCGTCGCTGGTCGCCCTGCACCTGGCCGTCCAGTCGCTGCGGGCCGGCGAGTGCGACATGGCGGTCGCCGGCGGGGTGACCGTGATGGCGACCCCCGGCCCGTTCCTGGAGTTCGCCCGGCAGCGCGGCCTCGCCTCCGACGGGCGGTGCAAGTCGTTCGCCGGGTCCGCCGACGGCACCGGCTGGGGTGAGGGCGCCGGCCTGCTCCTCCTCCAGCGCCTTTCCGACGCCCAGCGGGACGGCCGGCGGATCCTCGCCGTCGTACGCGGCTCCGCCACCAACCAGGATGGCGCTTCCAACGGGCTCACCGCCCCCAACGGCCCTGCCCAGCAGCGGGTCATCCGGCAGGCCCTGGCGAACGCCCGGCTCGCCCCCGCCGACGTCGACGTCGTCGACGGCCACGGCACCGGGACCAGGCTCGGCGACCCGATCGAGGCGCAGGCGCTGCTCGCCACGTACGGGCAGGAGCGGCCCGCCGACCGGCCCCTGCTGCTCGGGTCGATCAAGTCCAACATCGGTCACACCCAGGCCGCGGCCGGAGTCTCCGGGGTCATCAAGATGGTGATGGCCCTCCAGCGCGACCTGCTCCCGCCCACCCTGCACGTCGACGAGCCGACCCCGCACGTCGACTGGTCGGAGGGCGCCGTCGCGCTGCTGGCCGAGGCGCGGCCGTGGCCGCAGGTGGGCCGCCCGCGTCGGGCCGCGGTGTCGGCGTTCGGGGTGAGCGGCACCAACGCCCACGTCATCATCGAACAGGCCCCCGAGCCGGCGGACGCCACCGAGCCGGCAGCCGACGCCGACAAGGCGCCCGCACTGTCGCCACTGCCCTGGGCGGTCTCCGGCAACGACGAGGACGGGCTGCGCGCCCAGGCCGCCCGGCTGGCCGACTGGGCGTCGACCGGACCGGCCGCGGACGCCGCCGTCGCCCGGGCGCTGGCCACCGGCCGGTCCCACCTGCGGCACCGGGCCGTGCTGCTGGCCGCCGACCGGGAGGCGTACGTGGCCGGGCTGCGGGCGCTCGCCGCCGGGCAGAGCCACCCCACCCTCACCCGGGGCACCGCCCAGCCCGGCGGCACTCTCGCCGTGCTCTTCAGCGGCCAGGGCGCCCAGCACGCCGGGATGGGCCGCGAACTGTACGACACGTACCCCGTCTTCGCGGAGGCCCTCGAGGAGGCCTGTCAACACCTCGACGCCCACCTGCCCCGGCCGCTGATGCAGGTGCTGTTCGCCGCCGAGGGCAGCACCGAGGGCGCGTTGCTCGACCAGACCGTCTTCACCCAGGCCGGGCTGTTCGCCGTCGAGGTCGCCCTGTACCGGCTCCTGGAGAGCTGGGGTGTCGTGCCCGACCTGGTGGCGGGGCACTCCGTCGGCGAGATCGCCGCCGCCCACGTCGCCGGCGTCCTCACCCTCCCGGACGCCTGCACCCTGGTCGGCCACCGGGGCCGGCTCATGCAGGCCCTTCCGGCCGGCGGCGGGATGCTCGCCGTCGCCGCCGGTGAGGACGAGGTCACCGACACCCTCACCCCGTACGCCGACCAGGTGGCCGTGGCCGCCGTGAACGGCCCGGCCGCCGTGGTGGTCTCCGGCGACGGCGACGCGCTCACCGAGCTGGCCACGCACTTCACCGCCCTCGGGGTACGCACCAAGCGGCTGAACGTCAGCCACGCGTTCCACAGCCCGCTGATGGAGCCGATGCTGGCCGAGTTCGCCGCCGTCGCCGCCGCTGTCGACTACGCCCCGCCGGCCATCCCGCTGGTGTCCAACCTGACCGGCCGGGTCGCCGACCCCGACCTGCTCTGCACCCCCGACTACTGGGTACGGCACGTCCGGGAAGCCGTCCGGTTCGCCGACACCGTCACCCACCTGCACACCCTCGGTGTGTCCGCCCTGTTGGAGGTGGGCCCCGACACCGTGCTCACCGCCCTGGCCACCGAGGCCCTGCCGGACGACGACCGCACCCTGGTCACCGGGGTGCAGCGCCCCGGCCGGGGCGAGGCGGCAGCCCTGCTCGGCGCACTGGCCCGGCTGCACTGCCACGGCGTACGGGTCGACTGGGCCGCGCTGCTACCCGCTGCCGACCAGGTCGCCCTGCCCACGTACGCCTTCCGGCACCAGCGGTTCTGGCCGGTCGGCGACGGCGCCGTGGTCAGCACCGCGCCGACCGCCCCGGTCGGCGGCAGCGTCGACGAGGCGTTCTGGCAGGCCGTGGCCGACGACGACGGCGACGGGCTGGCCGCCCGTTTCGGGGTCGACCCGGACCAGCCCCTGCGCGCCCAGCTGCCCGCCCTCGCCCGGTGGCACCGGCAGCGGCAGACCGACGCCGTGGTCGACGGCTGGCGCTACCGGATCACCTGGCCGCAGCGGCAGCTCACCGCCGGTTCCGCCACCGGCGACTGGCTGCTGGTCGCCCCGGCGGGGACGGCCACGGACACCACCGACCGGATCGCCGCGCTGCTCGGCGAGCACGGCGGCAGCATCCGTACCCTCGCCGTCGACCCGGCGACCGTCACCCGTGCCGGTCTCGCCGGGCTGCTGACCCTGCCTGCCGGGACGACCACCCGGATCGTCTCGCTGCTCGCCCTCGATGAGCGGCCCCACCCCGACCACCCGGCGGTGCCCGCCGGCCTCACCGGCAACCTCGCCCTCATCCAGGCCGTCACCGACACCGCCCCGGCCGGGCCGCTCTGGCTGCTCACCCGGCAGGCCGTCGGCACCGGACCCGGCGACCCGCTCGCCCGGCCCGCCCAGGCCACCACCTGGGGCCTCGGCCTGGTCACCGCCCTGGAGCACCCCGCCCACTGGGGTGGCCTGCTCGACCTGCCGGCCGAGCTGGATTCGGCCGTCGGGGGGCACCTGCTACGGGCGCTGACCAACACCGACGGCGAGGACCAGCTAGCCGTCCGGCCCCTCGGGGTGCACCTGCGGCGGCTCACCCGGGCAGCCCGCGGCGAGGCGCCCAGCGTCCCGGCCCGGCAGTCACCCGACACGGTGCTCATCACCGGCGGCACCGGCGCCATCGGCCGGTACGCCGCCACCTGGTTCGCCCGGCACGGCGCCCGCCGGCTGATCCTGGTCAGCCGGCGCGGCGGGGACGCCCCCGGCGTCGCGGACGCCCTGGCCGAGCTGGCCGACCTCGGCGCGCAGGCCCGCGTCGTCGCCTGCGACCTGGCCGACCGGGACGCCGTCGCCGCACTCGTCGACGGGCTGCGCCGCGACGGCGAGACGGTGCGCGCCGTCGTGCACGCCGCCGGCGTCGGCAGGCTCAACCCGGTCAGCGTGGTCGACACCGACGAACTCGCCGACGTGGTGGCCGCCAAGACCGCCGGTGCCAGACACCTCGACGAGTTCCTCGACCCGGACGACCTCGAGCTGATCGTCTACTTCTCCTCCATCGCCGCGGCGTGGGGCGTCGGCGACCACGGCGCGTACGCGGCGGGCAACGCCTTCCTCGACGCGTGGGCGCAGTCCCGGCCCACAGGCCGGGCGCGGGTGCTCTCCGTCAACTGGGGACCGTGGGCCGGCGGTGGCATGGTCAGCGACGAGCACGCCGTGGCGATGAGCCGACGCGGTGTCAGCCTGCTCGACCGGGAACCGGCGATGGCCGCCCTGCGCGCGGCGATCGACGGCGACGGCACCGTGCTCGCCGTCGCCGACGTCGACTGGGCCCGCTTCGCACCGGTCTTCACCTCCGCCCGGCCCCGGCCACTGATCAGCGACATTCCCGAGGTGGCGGCGCTGCGCACCGGCCCCGATCCGGCCGCCGACGGTGACGGCGAGGTCCTCACCGGCCTTCGAAAGCGCCTCGCCGACCTCAGCGTCGCCGATCAGGCCCGGCTGCTGGTCGACCTGGTCCGCACCGCCGCCGCCGAGGTCATCGGCCACGACAGCCCGTACGCCCTGGAGGCCGACCGGCCGTTCCGCGACCTCGGGTTCGACTCTCTGACCGCCGTGGAGCTGCGCGGGCGGTTGGCGAGGGCCACCGGCCTCAACCCGGCCAGCTCGGTGGTGTTCGACTACCCGACCCCGCAGGCCCTCGCCGAACATCTGCGCGCAGAACTGGTCAGCGAGGCGTCGGTGGAGGCGCTGCCCACGGTCGAGGAGCTGGACCGGTTGGAGACTGCCCTCGCCGGGCGCGAGCTGGACGACCTCGGCCGGGTCCGGGTCACCATGCGGCTGCACCGGCTGCTGGAACGCCTCGGCGCCGCCGAGCAGGGCGCGGGGGAGCGGCCCGGCGAGGCCGCCGACGTGGTCGACCGGCTGCGGGTGGCCAGCAACCAGGAGCTGTTCGATCTCATCGACCAGGACCTCGGGCTCTCCTGAGCCGCCCGGGGACCTGTGGTGTCACGAGAAAGCGAGATGTCATGGCGGACGAAGAGCGGCTGCGCGAGTACCTGACGCGGGTCGTCGCCGAGCTGCAGCAGACCCGCCAACGGCTGCGCGAGGTCACCGCCGAGGAGTCCGAGCCGGTGGCGATCGTGGCGATGAGCTGCCGCTACCCGGGCGGCATCGCTTCGCCGGAGGACCTGTGGTCGTTCGTCTCGGCCGGCGGGGACGCCATCGGCGAGTTCCCCACCGACCGGGGCTGGGACCTCGACCGGCTGCATCACCCCGACCCCGACAACCCCGGCACCTCGTACACCGCGTCCGGCGGGTTCCTGTACGACGCCGGGCAGTTCGACGCCGCGCTGTTCGGCATCTCTCCGCGCGAGGCAATGGCCATGGACCCGCAGCAGCGGCTGCTGCTGGAGGTCACCTGGGAGCTGTTCGAGCGCGCCGGCATCGCCCCGCTGTCGCTGCGCGGCAGCCGCTCCGGCGTCTTCGTCGGCACTTCCGGTCAGGACTACGCGGCCGTGCTGCACCGCGCGGCCGGCGTCGAGGGATACATCCTCACCGGCACCGCCGCCAGCGTCGTCTCCGGCCGACTCGCCTACACCTTCGGGCTGGAGGGGCCCACCGTCACCGTGGACACCGCCTGCTCGTCGTCCTCGGTCGCCGTCCACCTCGCCTGTCAGGCGTTGCGTCAGCGTGAGTGCGGCCTCGCCCTCGCCGGCGGGGCCACCGTGCTGGCCACCCCCGGCCCGTTCGTCGAGTTCTCCCGGCAGCGCGGCCTCGCCGCCGACGGCCGCTGCAAGTCGTTCGCCGCCACCGCCGACGGCACCGGCTGGTCCGAGGGCGTCGGCATGCTGCTGCTGGAACGCCTCAGCGACGCCCGCCGCAACGGCCATCCCGTCCTCGGGGTCATCCGCAGCTCCGCCGTCAACCAGGACGGCGCCTCCAACGGGCTGACCGCCCCCAACGGCCCCGCCCAGCAGCGGGTCATCCGGCAGGCCCTGGCCGGCGCGAAGCTCACCCCTGACCTCGTGGACGTGGTCGAGGCACACGGCACCGGCACCACCCTCGGCGACCCCATCGAAGCGCAGGCGCTACTTGCCACCTACGGGCAGGACCGGGGCGACGCGGAGCCGCTGCTGCTCGGGTCGATCAAGTCCAACATCGGCCACACCCAGGCCGCCGCCGGCATCGCCGGCATCATCAAGATGGTCATGGCGATGCGGCACGGCTCGGTTCCCGGCACCCTGCACGTGGACGAGCCCACCCCACACGTCGACTGGGCGGCCGGAGCGGTCCGGCTGGTGACCGAGCCGACCCCGTGGCCCGCCGTCGACCGGCCCCGCCGCGCCGCTGTCTCCTCGTTCGGCATGAGCGGCACCAACACCCACCTCATCCTCGAACAGCACGACCCGGCCCCCGCCGAGGCCGACCGGCCGGAACCCTCCGTACCGGCGCCGGTGCTGCTCACCGGCCGTACCCGCGCCGCGCTGCGCCGGCAGGCCGAACGCTGGCATGGACGTGTCGCCGCCGACGGTGCGCTGCATCCCGCTGACGTCGCCTGGACCTCCGCGGTGTCCCGGTCGCCACTCGAACACCGCGCTGTCGTCCTCGCCGACGACCGGGACACCTTGCTGGCCGCCCTCACCGCTCTCGCCGACGACCGGCCCACCCCCGGCCTGGTCACCGGTGCCGCCGCCGACCGTGGGGCTGTCGCGTTCCTGTACTCCGGGCAGGGCGCCCAGCGCGCCGGCATGGGCCGGGAACTCGCCGCGGCGTACCCCGTCTTCGCACAGGCCCTCGACGAGGTCTGCGGGCACCTCGACCACCGGCTGCCGAAGCCGCTGCGGACGGTGCTGTTCGCCGAGGCGGGCACCGACGACGCGGCGCTGCTGGACCAGACCGTCTTCACCCAGGCCGGCCTGTTCGCCGTCGAGGTCGCTCTGCACCGGCTGCTCGGCTCCTGGGGGATCACGCCCGACCTCGTCGCCGGGCACTCCATCGGCGAGATCACCGCCGCCCACGTCGCCGGTGTGCTCACCCTCGACGACGCGTGCGCCCTGGTCGCCGCCCGGGGCCGGCTCATGCAGGCCCTCCCCGCCGGTGGGGCCATGCTCGCCGTCGCCGCCAGCGAGGACGACGTGGCCGAGTCTCTCACCGGGCTGACCGACCGGGTCGCCGTCGCCGCCGTCAACGGACCCGCCTCCGTCGTCGTCTCCGGCGATGGAGCCACCATCGGCGAGTTGACCGAGCTGTGGGCCGGCCGCGGGGTGAAGGTTCGCCGGCTGCGAGTCAGCCACGCCTTCCACAGCCCGCTCATGGAGCCCATGCTCGCCGAGTTCGCCGCCGTCGCCGCCGGCCTCGACCTGCGCGCCCCCACCCTGCCCGTGGTGTCCAACCTGACCGGTGAGCTGGCGGACCCCGCCGAGATCCGCACCCCCGGCTACTGGGTGCGGCACGTCCGGGAAGCCGTCCGCTTCGCCGACGGCGTACGCACCCTGCGCGCCCACGGGGCCGGCACGTTCGTCGAGGTGGGTCCGGACGCCGTCCTCGCCGCCACGACCGAGGAGACCCTCGCCACCGTCGAGACCGCCCCCGACGTCGCCCCCGCCGTGGTGGTGCCGGTGCTACGCCGGGACCGCCCCGAACGCCGCACGCTGCTCACCGCGCTCGCCCACCTGCACGTCGCCGGCACCGCCGTACGGTGGACGGAGCTCTGCGCCGACCGGCCCGGCCGCCTCGTCGACCTGCCCACGTACCCGTTCGAGCGGCAGCACTACTGGGTGCCCGCTGAGGCTCCCGTCGACGCCGCCACCACCGCAGGGGCCAGCCTGCTCGACGGGCGGTTCTGGGAGGCCGTCGAACGCGGCGACCTCGACGCGCTGCGCGAGACCCTCGCCGTCGACGACGGGGCCACAAGCGACTCGCTGCGCACCCTGCTGCCCGTCCTCGCCGGTTGGCGGCGGCAGCGGCAGGAACACTCCGTGCTCGACGGCTGGCGGTACCGGGCCGACTGGCAGGTCACCGCCGAACCCGCGCCCGGCGGCCTCGCCGGCCTGTGGCTGCTCGCCGTCCCCGCCGGCCTCGACGGCGACGATCCGGCCGTGCGGGCCGTCCACGCCGCTCTCGCCGGCGCCGGCGCCGACGTGGTGCCGCTGCCCGTCGATTCCGAACCGGACCGGGCCGGCCTCGCCGCCACCCTCGCCGGGACGAACTCCGACCTCGCCGGCGTCGTCTCCCTGCTCGCCTGGGAACCGCCGGCCCCCGACGTCGCCGTCCTGCCTGGCCTCGCCGCCACCCTCGCCCTCGCGCAGGCCCTCGGCGACGCCGGGACCGGCGCCCCGCTGTGGCTGGTCACCCGGGGCGCGGTCACCGCCGCCTCCTACGACCGGCTCGCCGACCCTGCGCAGGCCGCGCTCTGGGGCCTCGGCCGTGTCGTCAGCGTCGAGGCCCCGCATCGCTGGGGCGGCCTCGTCGACCTGCCGACCCACCTCGACGCCCGCGCCGCCGCCCGACTCGCCGCCGTCCTCGCCGACTCCGCCGGCGAGGACCAGCTCGCGGTACGCGGCTCCGGCGTCTTCGCCCGCCGCCTCGTCCGCGCGGGACTCGCCGACCGCCCCCCGGTACGCCCTTTCACGCCCACCGGCACCGCCCTCGTCACCGGCGGCACCGGCGGCCTCGGCGCCCGCGCCGCCCGCTGGCTCGCCGCAGCCGGAGCCGAACACGTCGTGCTGGTCAGCCGGCGTGGCCCCGCCGCCCCCGGCGCCGCCGAACTGGAGGCCGAACTGACCGGCCTCGGCGCCCGGGTCACCGTCGCCGCCTGCGACGTCGGCGACCGCGACGCCCTCGCCGCCCTGCTCGACCGGGTCGAGGCCGACGGCCCGCCGGTGCGCGTCGTCGTGCACACCGCCGGCACCGCCCAGACCACCCCGCTCATGGCGGTCACCCCCGCCGAGTTGGCCGAGGTGACCGCCGGCAAGACCGCTGGCGCGACCCACCTGCACGACGTGCTCGCCGACCGGGAACTGGACGCCTTCGTCGTCTACTCGTCCATCGCCGCGACCTGGGGCAGCGCCGGCCAGGCCGGATACGCCGCCGGCAACGCCTACCTGGATGCGCTCGTTGAGCGGCGCCGCGCCGACGGCCTGGCTGGCACCGCCATCGCCTGGGGTCCCTGGGCCGACGGTGGCATGACGGGGCAGGAGTCCGAGCAGAAGCTGCACCGTCGCGGCATCCCCGCGATGGATCCCGCCGTCGCCATGAGCGCGTTGCGGCAGGCCCTCGACCACGACGACGTGACCGTCACCGTCGCCGACGTCGACTGGACCCGGTTCGCCCCCGCGTACGCCTCCGCCCGGCAACGACCGCTGCTCGAGGGCGTACCCGAGGCGAAGGCCGCCCTCGACGGCGGCGCGCCCGTCGACGACGGCGACGACGGCCCGGCGGCGACCCTGCGCCGACGCCTCGTCGGGCTGACCCCGGCCCGGCGGGAGGAGGCCGTCGCTGACCTGGTCCGGGAACTCGCCGCCGACGTGCTCGGCCACGACGGCGGGGCCGCGGCCGTCCCGGCGACCACCGCGTTCCGTGACCTCGGCTTCGACTCGCTGACCGCGGTGGAGCTGCGCAACCGGCTTGCCGCCGCCACCGGGCAGGCGCTGCCCACCACCCTGGTCTTCGACCACCCCACCCCGGTCGTGCTGGCCCGGTTCCTGCTCGTCGGGCTCTTCGGCGCCGACGCCGGCCCGACCCCCGTCGCCGCCCCGACCGCCGTCGACGACGACGAGCCGGTGGCCATCGTCGCCATGGCCTGCCGCTACCCCGGGGGCGTCGACGACCCCGAGCGGCTGTGGCGCCTCGTCGCCGACGGCGTCGACGCCATCGGCGACTTCCCGACCGACCGGGGCTGGGACCTCGACCGGCTCTACGACCCCGACCCGGCCAACCCCGGCACCACGTACGCCGACAAGGGCGGCTTCCTGTACGGGGCGGGGGAGTTCGACCCGGGCTTCTTCGGGATCTCGCCGCGTGAGGCGGCGGCGATGGATCCGCAGCAGCGGCTGCTGTTGGAGGTTTCGTGGGAGGCCGTCGAGCGGGCAGGGGTTGAGCCTGGGGTCCTACGGGGTTCGCGAACAGGGGTGTTCGTGGGCACGAATGGTCAGGACTATGGGGCCCTGCTCATGGCTGCGGGGGAGCAGGCCGAAGGGTTCGGGGCCACGGGGAACGCCGCGAGTGTGGTGTCGGGTCGGGTGGCGTACGCGTTGGGGTTGGAGGGGCCGGCGGTGTCGGTGGACACGGCGTGTTCGTCGTCGTTGGTGGCGTTGCACCTGGCGGTGCAGTCGCTGCGGCGCGGCGAGTGCGACCTCGCCCTCGCCGGCGGCGTCACGGTGATGGCCACCCCCGGCACCTTCCTCGAGTTCTCGCGGCAGCGGGGCCTGGCCGCCGACGGCCGGTGCAAGGCGTTCGCGGCGGCTGCGGACGGTACGGGTTGGGGCGAGGGCGTCGGCATGCTGCTGGTGGAGCGGCTGTCGGACGCCCGGCGCAACGGTCACGAGGTGTTGGCGATCGTGCGGGGGAGCGCGGTCAACCAGGACGGCGCGTCGAACGGCCTGACGGCGCCGAACGGTCCGTCGCAGCAGCGGGTGATCCGGCAGGCGCTGGCGTCGGCGCGGTTGTCCGCCGTCGACGTGGACGTGGTGGAGGCGCACGGCACGGGCACGACGCTGGGCGACCCGATCGAGGCGCAGGCCCTGCTCGCCACGTACGGGCAGGACCGCGACGGCCACGAGCCGCTGCTGCTCGGCTCGATCAAGTCGAACATCGGTCACACGCAGGCCGCCTCGGGCGTGGCGGGTGTGATCAAGATGGTGCTGGCGATGCGGGAGGGCGTGGTCCCGGCGACGCTGCACGTGGACGAGCCGTCCCCGCACATCGACTGGTCCGCCGGCTCCGTGCGGTTGGCGATGGAGTCGCGGCCGTGGCCGGCGGTGGACCGCCCCCGCCGGGCGGCGGTGTCGTCGTTCGGCATGTCCGGCACGAACGCGCACGTCATCATCGAGCTGGCCGAGGATCTGCCCGCCGAGAGCACGGCGCCCGACGCCGGCGCGGGCCGCGGTCCGGGCCTGGTCGCCTCCGATGTCGTGGTGTGGCCGGTGTCGGCGCGGTCGAAGGCCGCCCTGGCCGGTCAGGCGGCGCGGCTGGCGGAGTACGTGCGCGAGCGCGGTGACGTGGATCCGGCGGTGGTGGGCTGGTCCCTGGCCACGACCCGGTCGACGTTCGACCAGCGGGCCACGGTCGTCGGCGCCACCGTCGAAGAACTGGTGGCGGGCCTGGACGCCCTGGCGGCCGGTTCGCCGGCGGGGAACCTGGTTACGGGCGCGGTCTCCTCCGGGCTCGGTGCGGGTGCGGTGTTCGTGTTCCCGGGTCAGGGTGCGCAGTCGGCGCGGATGGCGGCCGGTCTGGTGGGCCGTACGCCGGTGTTCGATGCGCGGCTGGCGGAGTGCCAGCGGGCCCTCGCTCCCTACCTCGATGTCGACCTGGTGTCCGTGTTGACCAGCGACGACGAGTCGTGGTTGGAGCGGGTGGAGGTGGTGCAGCCGGTCCTGTGGGCCGTGGGCATCGCCCTGGCCGCCGTCTGGCAGCACGTGGGGGTGACCCCGGCGGCGGTGGTCGGTCACTCGCAGGGTGAGATCGGTGCCGCGTGTGTGGCCGGGATCCTGTCCCTGGAGGATGCGGCGAAGGCGGTTGCTTTGCGGTCGCGGGCGCTGACGGTGCTGCGGGGCACGGGGACGATGGCGTCGGTGGACCTGTCCGCCGACGCGGTGACGGAGTGGCTGGCCGCGTTCCCGGGTGTCGGGGTGGCGGCCGTGAACGGCCCGTCCACGGTGGTGGTGTCGGGTCCGCCGCAGCCGGTCGCGGATCTGGTCGAGGCGTGTCAGGCCGACGGCGTCCGGGCCCGCCTGATCCCGGTGGACTACGCGTCGCACTCGGTCGCGGTGCAGGAGGTCGCGGAGCAGTTGCGCGCCGACCTGGCCGGCATCGCCCCGCGGCAGGGTCACATCCGCCTGGTGTCGACGTTGACGGGTGGTTGGGTGGATCCGGCGTCGATGACGGCGGACTACTGGTACGACAACCTGCGGCAGACGGTCCAGTTCGACGCCGCCGTGCGGGTCGCGGTCGAGGCGGGTCACACAACGTTCGTGGAGATCAGCCCGCATCCGGTGCTGACGATGCCGGTGACGGCGATCCTGGACGACGCCGGCGTCACCGGTCACACGCTGGGTAGCCTGCGCCGCGGCGACGACGACGCGACCCGGCTGCTGACCAACCTGGCCACCGCGCACGCGATCGGCCTGCCCGTCGACCTCACGGCCGTTCTCGCCGAGACGGACCTGATGGTGCTGCCCACCTACGCCTTCGACCACCAGCGCTACTGGCTGGAGGCGCCCGCGCACCGGGTGCGGGACGTCGGTTCCGCCGGCCTCCAGGACGCCGACCACCCGCTGCTCAGCGCGGCCGTACCGGTCGCCGACGACCAGACGGTGGTGCTGACCGGGCGGCTGTCGGTGCGTACCCACCCGTGGCTGGCCGACCACGCCGTCGGCGGGGCGGTGATCGTCCCGGGCACCGGCCTCGTCGACATGGTGGTCCGGGCCGGCGACGAGGTCGACGCGGGCCAGGTGGGCGACCTGACCCTGATCAACCCGCTGGTGCTCGCGCCGGCCGGTGCGGTGCAGGTGCAGGTGCGCGTGGGCCCGCCCGGCGACACCGGCGAGCGGACCGTCACCGTGCACTCCCGCCCCGAGGAGAACGCCGACGCCGAGTGGACCCGGCACGCCGAGGGCCTGCTGCTGCCGCACCTGCCCGCCCCGACGGTCGTACCGGGGCAGTGGCCGCCGGCCGACGCCGTCGAGGTCGACGCCGACCTGGACGCCTGGTACGCGGAGATGGCCGGGGGTGGCCTCGGCTACGGCCCCGCGTTCCGCGGCCTGCGGCGGGTGTGGCGCGGCGACGACGAGGTCTACGCCGAGGTGGCACTCCCCGAGGAGGCGACCGCCGACGCGGCCCGGTTCGGGCTGCACCCGGCCCTGTTCGACGCGGCCCTCCAGGCCAGCGGGATCACCGCTCTGCTCGGCGACCCGACGGACACCTCCGGTGCGGGCTGGATGCCGTTCGCTTTCCGCTCGGTCGCCCTGCACGCCCACGGTGCCACGCGGCTGCGGGTACGGCTGCGGTCGCTCGGCCCGGACACGGTCGCGGTCACGCTCGCCGACACCGCCGGCCAGCCGGTCGCCACCGTCGGGTCGCTGACCTTCCGCCCGGTCGCCGCGGGGCGGGCCGACGAGACCGCCGCCCTGCGCCGCACCTCGGTGTTCCACCTCGACTGGACGCCGCTGCCGCGCACCGACGCGGTGTCGGGGGACGCCCGCTGGGCGCTGCTCGGCGACGACACCGCCGGCCTCTCCGGGGCGCTCACCGCCGCCGGGCACCCGACGCGGGTCCACGCCGACCTGACGGCGCTGGTCGCGGCGATCGAGGAGTCCGGGGACGTACCCGATGTGGTGCTGGACCTGCGCTCCGGCGCGGAGCCGGACCCGGAGCGGGTCGGCGCGGCCGCGCACGACGCGGCCCGCGCCGGGCTGGCGCTGGTGCAGGGATGGCTGGGCGAGCCCCGGCTGGAGCAGTCCCGGCTGGTCCTGCACACCCGGGGCGCGGTCGGCGCCGCTCCCGGCGAGGCCCCCCGCGACCTGGCCCGGGCGAGCCTGTGGGGGCTGGTGCGCTCCGCGCAGTCCGAGCACCCCGGCCGGTTCACGCTGCTCGACACCGACGACGCCGCCGCCTCCCTGGCGGCCGTCCCGGCGGCCGTCGCCTCCGGCGAGCCGCAGCTCGCGGTTCGCGACGGCGCGTTGCTGGTGCCCCGGCTGGCCCGGGCGCGCGACGCCGGAGTGCTGTCGCCGCCCGCCGACGAGGTGCCGTGGCGCCTCGACGTCACCGAGCAGGGCACGCTGGAGAACCTGGCCCTGCTGCCCACCCCCGAGGTGACCGGGGACCTGCCGGCGGGGCACGTCCTGGTCGGGATGCGCGCCTCCGGGCTGAACTTCCGGGACGTGGTGCTCGCCCTCGGCATGGTCCCCGACCAGGAGGTGCTGGGCAACGAGGGCGCCGGCGTGGTGCTCGGCGTGGGATCGGGGGTCACCGACCTCGCCCCCGGCGACCGGGTGATGGGCATCTTCTCCGGCTCGTTCTCCTCGGCCGCGGTCACCGACCGCCGGCTGCTCACCCGCATCCCCGACGGCTGGTCGTACACCGACGCCGCCGCCGTGCCCGTGGTCTTCCTGACCGCCTGGTACGGCCTGGTGGAGCTGGCCCGGCTGCGCGCCGGGGAGTCCGCGCTCGTCCACGCGGCGGCCGGCGGCGTCGGCATGGCCGCCGTGCAGATCGCCCGCCACCTCGGCGCGGAGGTCTACGGCACGGCCAGCCCCGGCAAGTGGCCGGCGCTGCGCGCCACCGGCTTCGACGACGCGCACCTCGCCTCCTCGCGCAGCCTCGACTTCGTCGAGGAGTTCTCCCACCGCACCGGCGGGCGGGGCGTCGACGTGGTGCTCAACGCGCTCAGCGGCGAGTTCGTGGACGCGTCGCTGGGACTGCTCGCCGACGGCGGCCGGTTCGTCGAGATGGGCAAGACCGACAAGCGGGACCCGCGGCGCGTCGCCGCCGAGCACCCGGGTGTCAGCTACCAGGTCTTCGACCTCATCGAGGCCGGCCAGGACAAGATCGCGGCGATGCTGGGCGAGCTGATGGCGCTCTTCGCCAGCGGGGCGCTGCGGCCGCTGCCCCGGCGTACGTGGGACGTCCGGCGCGCCCCCGAGGCGTTCCGCTTCCTCAGCCAGGCCCGGCACGTCGGCAAGCTCGCCCTGAGCATCCCGCAGGTGCCCCGCCTCGACGGCACGGTCCTGGTCTCCGGGGCGACCGGCACCCTCGGCGCGCTGCTCTGCCGGCACCTCGTCACCGCGCACGACGCCCGGCAGCTGCTCCTGGTCAGCCGGCGCGGCCCGGACGCCGAGGGCGCCGACGAGCTGCTCGCCGACCTCAAGGCGCTCGGCGCGGACGTGTCGATCGTCGCCGCCGACCTGGCCGACCCGGACGCCGTGGCGGACGTGCTGTCCATGGTGGACCGGCGGCGTCCGCTGCGCGCGGTCGTGCACGCCGCCGGCGTCCTCGACGACGCCACCGTCGAGTCGCTCACCCCGGACCGCCTCGACGCGGTGCTGCGGCCCAAGGTCGACGTGGCCTGGAACCTGCACCGGGCCACCCTCGGGCACGAGCTGACGGCGTTCGTGCTCTTCTCCGCCGCCGCCGGCGTGTTCGGCGGCCCCGGCCAGGGTAACTACGCCGCCGGCAACGCCTTCCTCGACGCCCTCGCCGAGCACCGGCGGGCCCTCGGCCTGCCGGCGGTCTCGCTGGCCTGGGGCCGCTGGGCTCAGGCCAGCGGCATGACGGGGCACCTCGACTCGGCCGACATCCGCCGGCTCGACCGGGGCGGCATGGCCGCGCTGTCGAACGACGAGGGCCTCGCCCTGTTCGACGCGGCCTGGCGCTCGGAGCGGGCGACGCTGATGCCCGCCAAGATCATCACTGGGGTGGCCGCGCCCGGGGCGCCGGTCCACCCGCTGCTGGCGAACCTGGTCCGTCCCGCCGGCCGCCGGGCCGCGGCCGGCGAGGCGGCCGACGGGCAGGCGTACGCCGAGACGCTGCGCGGCCTGCCCGACGACAAGCGGGTACGCGCCCTGCGCGACCTGGTGCTGTCGCACGTGGCGGTCGTCCTCGGCCACGGCGACCCGGCCGGCATCGAGCCGACCCGCGCGTTCCGGGAACTCGGCTTCGACTCGCTGACCTCGGTCGAGCTGCGCAACCGGCTCGGCGCGGCCACCGGGCTGCGGCTGCCGGCGACGCTGGTCTTCGACAACCCGACGCCCGCGGCGCTCGCCGCCCACCTGGCCGGACAGTTCGCCCCGGCGACCCCGGCGGGTGACCCGTCGACGGCGGGCCGGGAGCTCGACCGGCTGGAGGCGGCGCTCGTCGGGCTCGACCCGACCGACGACGAGTTCCGTCGGATCACCGACCGGCTGCACGGCCTGCTGGACCGGCTGACCGAGCGGCAGACGGACGCGGACGGCGACGACGACCTGGAGTCGGCCACCGCCGAGAACATCTTCGACCTGATCGACCGCGAGCTGGAGACGTCGTGACCAGCCGCAACGACATCGGCATGCCGAGTGAGGTAGGTCCACGGTGAGCAACGAGGACGAGAAGTACGTCGAGTACCTGAAGCGTACGACCTCGGAGCTGCGGCGTACCCGGCGGCGGCTGCGCGAGCTGGAGACCCGGGACTCCGAGCCCATCGCCATCGTGGCGATGAGCTGCCGCTACCCGGGCGGGGTCGACAGCCCCGAGTCGCTGTGGCAGCTCGTCCGCGACGGCGGTGACGGCATCGGGCCGTTCCCCGCCGACCGGGGCTGGGACCTGGACCGCCTCTTCCACCCCGACCCCGACCACCCGGGCACCAGCTACGTGACCGAGGGCGGCTTCGTCTACGCCGCCGCCGACTTCGACGCCGACCTGTTCGGCATCTCGCCGCGCGAGGCCGTCGCCATGGACCCGCAGCAGCGGCTGCTGCTGGAGACCTCCTGGGAGGCGTTCGAACGGGCCGGGCTGCCGCTGCCGGCGGTCCGGGGCAGCCGCACCGGCGTCTTCGTCGGGGCGTCGTCGCACGGCTACGACGGCATGATGGCGCAGGCCGAGAACGGTGAGGGGCACCTGCTCACCGGCAACGCCACCAGCGTCATCTCCGGCCGCGTCGCGTACACCCTCGGGCTGGAGGGGCCGGCGGTCACCGTCGACACCGCCTGCTCGTCCTCGCTGGTCGCCATCCACCTGGCCGCGCAGGCCCTGCGCAACGGCGACTGCGAGCTGGCGCTGGCCGGCGGCGTGACGGTGATGCCCACCCCGGCGGTCTTCGTCGGCTTCAGCCGGCAGCGCGGCCTCGCCGCCGACGGCCGGTGCAAGGCGTTCGCCGCCGGCGCGGACGGCACCTCCTGGTCCGAGGGCGTCGGCATGCTGCTGCTCACCCGGCTCTCCGACGCGCAGCGGCACGGATACCCGGTGCTCGCCGTGGTGCGGGGCAGCGCGGTGAACCAGGACGGCGCGTCCAACGGGCTCAGCGCCCCGCACGGCCCCTCCCAGGTCCGCGTCATCCGCCAGGCCCTGGCCAACGCCCGGCTCACCCCCGAGCAGGTGGACGTCGTCGAGGCGCACGGCACGGGCACCCGGCTCGGCGACCCGATCGAGGCGCAGGCGCTGCTGGCCACGTACGGGCAGGACCGGGACGACGCCGCGCCGCTGCTGCTCGGGTCGGTCAAGTCGAACATCGGGCACGCCCAGGCCGCCGCCGGGGTCGCCGGTGTGATCAAGATCGTGATGGCGATGCGGCACGGCGTCGTCCCGCCGACCCTGCACGTCGACGAGCCGTCCCCGCACGTCGACTGGACCGCCGGGGCGGTCACCCTCGCCACCGCCGCCACCCCGTGGCCCACGGTGGACCGGCCACGCCGGGCCGCGGTGTCGTCGTTCGGGGTGTCCGGCACCAACGCGCACACCATCATCGAGCAGGCCCCGGTCGAGGCCGAGGCCGAGGCCACCGCGACGGCGCGGCGCCCGGTGGCTCCCGTGCTGCTCTCCGCCCGCTCCGAGGCCGCCCTCGCCGCGCAGGCCGGCCGCTGGGCGGCCCAGCTCGCCACCGACGACACCCTCCGCCCGCTCGACGTGGCCTTCTCGTCGGTCACCTCCCGCTCCACCCTGGACCGCCGCGCCGTGGTCTCCGCGACCGGCCGCGACGACCTGCTCGCCGGGCTGCACGCCCTCGCCGCCGGGGAACCGGCCGGCACCGTGGTCGCCGGCGCCGGGTCGCCGCGCGGTCAGCTCGCGATCCTCTTCTCCGGCCAGGGCGCGCAGCGCGCCGGCATGGGCCGGGAGCTGTACGCGGAGTTCCCCGTCTTCGCCGCCGCACTCGACGAGGTGTGCGGATACCTGGACCGGGCCCTGCCGCGCCCCCTGCGCGAGGTGCTCTTCGCCGCCGAGGGCTCGGCTGAAGCCGAGCTGCTGGGCGAGACGGTGTTCACGCAGGCCGGCCTGTTCGCCGTCGAGGTGGCGCTGTTCCGGCTGGTGGAGTCCTTCGGCATCACCCCCGACCTGGTCGCCGGCCACTCGATCGGCGAGGTCACCGCCGCGTACGTGGCCGGGGTGCTGTCCCTGGAGCACGCCGCCGCGTTGGTGGCGGCGCGGGGCCGACTGATGCAGGCGCTGCCGGCCGGGGGCGGGATGCTGGCCGTCGCGGCCGCCGAGGCCGACGTCCTCACCACGCTGGACGGCCTGGCCGACCGGGCGGGGATCGCGGCCGTGAACGGGCCGTCGGCGGTCGTCGTCTCCGGCGCCGTCGAGGCCCTGGACGAGGTGGAGCGCGTCTGGCGGGAGCGCGGGGTGCGCACCCGCCGGCTGGCGGTCAGCCACGCGTTCCACAGCCCGCTGATGGAGCCGATGCTCGCGAGGTTCCGCGCGGTGCTCGGCAAGCTGACCTTCGCCGCGCCGTCGCTGCCCGTCGTGTCGAACGTGACCGGGGCGCTCGCCGACGCCGACGAGATCCGTACGGTCGACTACTGGGTGCGGCACGTGCGGGAGGCGGTCCGCTTCGCCGACGGGGTCGCCGCGCTGCGGGCCGCCGGGGTCGACACGTTCCTGGAGGTCGGGCCGCAGAGTGTGCTGACCGCGATGGCGGCCGACATCCTGCCGGGCGAGGACGCGGTGCTGAGCGTCGCCGTGCAGCGCAAGGACCGGTCCGAGGCGCAGGGGTTGTTGGCCGGGCTGGCCGAGTTGTACGTGCACGGGGTGGCGGTGGACTGGCAGCCGTGGTTCGCCGACACCGGCGCCCGGCGGGTGGACCTGCCCACGTACGCCTTCCAGCACCAGCGCTACTGGCCCGAGGTCGGCGACACCGCCGGATCGACCGCGCCGACCGATACCGCCGAGGGGGACTTCTGGGCGGCGGTGGAACGCGGCGACCTGACCGAGGTCGCCGCCCACCTGGCCGTGCAGGACGACCCCGCGGCGGTCGAGGCCCTCGCCCCGGCCGTGCCGGTGCTGTCGTCGTGGCGGCGCGCCCGGCAACGCGACGCCGTGGTGGACGGCTGGGCGTACCGGGTCGACTGGGAGCCGGTCCGCCCCGCCGCCGCGCCGGCGCTGACCGGCCGTTGGCTGGTCGTCACCGCCGACGCCGACGACGCCGGGGTGACCGGTGCGCTGGCCGGCGCGGGCGCCCGCGTCGACGCGCTCACCGTCGCCCCGGGCGTCGGCCGCGCGGAGCTGGCCGAGCTGCTGCGCCACCACGGCGACCAGGGCTGGACCGGGGTGCTCTGCGTGCTGCCCGCACCCGATCGGGCGCTGCCGGACGCCCCGGCCGTCTCCACCGGCGCCGCGCTGCTGCTCACCCTCACCCAGGCGCTCGCCGACGCCAACCTGCCCGGCCGGCTCTGGTGCCTCACCCGGGGCGCCGTCCGCGTCGGAGGCGGCGAGACCCTCGCCGACCCGTGGCCCGCCCTGGCCTGGGGCCTGGGCCGGGTCGTCGCCCTCGAACAGCCGGACCGCTGGGGCGGCCTGGTCGACCTGCCCGCCCGCGTCGACCGGAGCGCCGGGGACGCGCTGCTCGCCGTCCTCGCCGACAGCGGCCACGACCAGGTGGCGATCCGCCCGCAGGGGATCCTCGGCCGGCGGCTGGTGCCGGCCGCGCCGCCCGCCGGTTCGGGCTGGCGGCCCGCCGGGACGGTGCTGGTGACCGGCGGTACGGGTGCGTTGGGTCGGCACGTGGCCCGTTGGTTGCTGGCCAACGGGGCGGGCGAGGTGGTGCTCGCCTCGCGGCGGGGTCCGGCGGCGCCGGGCGCGGCGGAGCTGGTGGCCGAGTTGGGTGCGGTGCGGGTGGTGGCGTGCGACGTCACCGACCGGGCGGCGGTCGACGCGCTGGTCGCGGGGTTGCCGGGGCTGACCGCCGTCGTGCACACCGCCGGCGTGGTCGACGACGGCGTGCTCGACGGGCTCGACCTGGCCCGGATGCAGACCGTCCTCGACGGCAAGGTCCGCGCCGCCCGGGTGCTGCACGAGGCCACCGCCGACCGCGACCTCGACGCGTTCGTGCTCTTCTCCTCCCTCGCCGGGGTCATCGGCAGCGCCGGACAGGGCAACTACGCGGCGGCCAACGCGTACCTCGACGCGTTCGCGGCCTGGCGACGCGACCAGGGCCTGCCGGCGACCGCCATCGCCTGGGGCGCCTGGGCCGAGGACGGCATGGCCGCGGCGCTGACCGCCCGGCTCGCCCGGGGCGGGGTCAACGCGCTCCCCGTCGCCGAGGCCGTCACCGCCCTCGGCCGGCTGGTCAACACCGCCGAGCCGGCGGTCACCGTCGCCGACGTCGACTGGGGACGCCTCGCCGCCTCCTGGGGCCGGCCGACGCCGCTGATCGCCGCCCTGCCCGGGGTGCCCGCCGTGCCCACCGGCCCCGTCCGCGCCGTGGTGGTCGGCCGGTCCCTGCCGCAGCTCGCGGACCTCGTGCGCACCCAGGCCGCCGTGGTGCTCGGCTACCCGGCCGGCCAGCCGCTGCCCGACCGCACCTTCCGCGACCTCGGCTTCGACTCGCTCACCGCCGTCGAGCTGCGCAACCGGCTGACCGCCGAGACCGGCATGACCCTGCCCGCCACGCTGGTCTTCGACCACCCCACGGTCGCCGAACTCGCCGCCCACCTGCACGGCCTCACCGCCGGGCACACCACCAGCGAGGTGGTCGCCGACGGCACGGGCCGCGACCGCGAGCCGATCGCCATCGTCGCGATGAGCTGCCGCTTCCCCGGCGGGGTCGCCTCGCCCGAGCAGCTCTGGGACCTCGTCGCCACCGGCACCGACGCGATGAGCCTGATGCCGGGCGAGCGCGGCTGGAACCTCGCCGAGCTGTACCACCCCGACCCCGAGCACCTCGGCACCAGCTACGTCCGGGAGGGCGGCTTCGTCGCCGGGGCCGGCGAGTTCGACCCGGCCTTCTTCGGCATCAGCCCCCGCGAGGCCCTCGCCATGGACCCGCAGCAGCGGCTGCTGCTGGAGGCCACCTGGGAGGCGTTCGAGCGGGCCCGGATCGACCCGACCGCGCTGCGCGGCAGCCGCACCGGCGTGTACGTCGGCACCAACGGCCAGGACTACGGTTCGCTGCTGATGGCCACCGGGGACGTCGACGAGAACTACCTCGCCACCGGCACCTCCGCCAGCGTCATCTCCGGTCGGCTGGCGTACACCTTCGGGCTGCACGGCCCGGCGGTCACCGTCGACACCGCCTGCTCGTCGTCGCTGGTCGCGATGCACCTCGCCGCGCAGGCCCTCCAGGCGGGGGAGTGCGACCTCGCCCTGGCCGGCGGCGCCACCGTGATGGCCACCCCCGGCATCTTCGTCGGCTTCTCCCGCCAGCGCGGCCTCGCCGCCGACGGCCGGTGCAAGCCGTTCGCCGGGGCCGCCGACGGCACCGGCTGGGGCGAGGGCGTCGGCCTGCTGGTGCTCCAGCGCCTCTCCGACGCGCGCCGCGACGGCAACCCGATCCTCGCCGTGCTGCGCGGCAGCGCCGTCAACCAGGACGGCGCCTCCAACGGCCTCACCGCCCCCAACGGCCCCGCCCAGCAGCGGGTGATCCGGCAGGCCCTGGCCAACGCCGGACTCACCGCCGACCAGGTGGACGCCGTCGAGGCGCACGGCACGGGCACCACGCTCGGCGACCCGATCGAGGCGCAGGCGCTCATCGCCACCTACGGCCAGGACCGTCCCGCCGACCGGCCGTTGTGGCTGGGCTCGATCAAGTCGAACATCGGGCACACCCAGGCCGCCGCCGGGGTGGCCGGGGTGATGAAGATGGTGCTCGCGATGCGGCACGGGGTGCTGCCGCCCACCCTGCACGTGGACGAGCCCACCCCGCACGTCGACTGGAGCGCCGGCAGCGTCGAGCTGCTCACCTCGGCCCGGCCGTGGGAGCCGGCCGACGGCGTACGCCGCGCCGCCGTGTCCTCGTTCGGGATCAGCGGCACCAACGTGCACACCATCCTCGAACAGGCCCCCGCCGACGGGCCCGAGCCCGAGTTTGAGCCGGCGGCCGGCGGGCCGACCGGGGAGCTGCCCTGGGTGCTCTCCGGACGCACCGTCGACGCCCTCACCGCCCGCACCAGGGACCTGCTCGACCACCTCGAGACGGTCGACGACGACGTTCTCGCCGACGTCAGCTGGTCGCTGGCCGCCACCCGCGCGTCCCACGACCACCGGGCCGTCGTCTTCGCCGCCGACCGGGACGAGCTGGCGGCGGCCCTCGACGCGCTCGCCGCCGGCCGACCCACCCCGCAGACCGTCACCCGCGTCCCGGGCACCCCGGGCGAGGTCGCCTTCGTCTTCCCCGGCCAGGGATCCCAGTGGGTCGGCATGGCCGCGGAACTCCTCGACACCGCCCCGGTCTTCGCGGAGAAGTTCGCCGCCTGCGCCGAGGCGCTGCGCCCGTACGTCGACTGGTCGCCGACCGACGTGGTGCGCGGCGCGCCGCACGCCCCGTCGCTGGAGCGGGTCGACGTCGTCCAGCCCACCCTGTTCGCGGTCAGCGTCTCGCTCGCCGCGCTCTGGGAGTCGTACGGGGTGCGCCCCTCCGCCGTCGTCGGCCACTCGCAGGGCGAGATCGCCGCCGCGTACGTCGCCGGGGGCCTCACCCTGGACGACGCGGCGGCCGTGGTCGCGCTGCGCAGCCGGATCATCGCCGGCATCGCCGGGGACGGCGGCATGGTCTCCGTCGCCACCACCGCCGACGAGGCCACGCAGACGATCGCCCGCTGGGCCGGCCGGATCGCCCTGGCCGCCGTCAACGGACCGACCTCGGTCGTGGTCTCCGGCGACAGCGCCGCCCTCGACGAGCTGGTCGCCCACTACGAGGCCCGCGAGGTGCGGGTGCGCCGCGTCCCGGTGGACTACGCCTCCCACTCCGCCCACGTCGAGCAGCTGCGCGACCAGCTCCTGGAACTGCTCGCCGGGCTGCGGCCCCGCACCGGCGAGGTCCGGTTCCGGTCCACCGTGGAGGGGGACTGGCTCGACACCGCCGCCCTCGACGCCGACTACTGGTACCGCAACCTGCGGCAGACCGTCCGCTTCGACGACGCGGTGCGCAGCCTCGTCGCCGCCGGCTACCAGACCTTCGTCGAGGTCAGCGCCCACCCGGTGCTGACCATGGCCGTGCAGGAGAGCGTCGAGCTGGCCGCCGCCGACCCGGACGCGGTCACCGTCACCGGCAGCCTCCGCCGTGGCGAGGGTGGCCTCGGCCGCTTCCTCCGCGCCCTCGCCGAGGTCTGGACCGGGGGTACGCCGGTGGACTGGCGGCCCGCGTTCACCGGCCTCGCCGGACGCCGCCGCGACCTGCCCACGTACCCCTTCCAGCGGCAGCTCTACTGGCCGCAGCCGTCCGCCACTCCCGCCCCGGCCGCCGGCGTCGCCGGACCCGTGGCGGACGACGAGGTCGACGCCCGGTTCTGGGCGGCCGTCGAGGCGGAGGACCTGGCCGCGCTCACCGCCGAACTCGCCGGCACGACCGAGTCGGAGCCCGTGCCGGACGCGGCGTTCGCCGACGTGCTGCCGGTCCTCGCCGCCTGGCGCCGCCGACACCGCGACCAGGCCACCGTGGACTCCTGGCGGTACCGGGACAGCTGGACGCCGATCGCCGGCGACAGCTCCGGTGAGCCCGCCGTCACCGGCACCTGGTGGCTGGTCACCGGCCCCGACGACACCGGCGCGGCCGAGGCCGCCTTCTGCGCCGAGGCGTTGCGGCGGCACGGCGGCACCGTCGTACCGCTGGTGCTGGACGCCGACCGCACGGACCGCGAGGCGCTCGCCGCCCGGCTGCGCGACCTCGCCGAAGGCGGCGCGCCCGCCGGGATCGTGTCGCTGCTGCCGCTCGACGAGACGCCCGCCCCGGCGCACCCGTCGGTGCCGGTCGGCTTCGCCGGCACCGTGACCCTCGTGCAGGCGCTCGGCGACGCCGGCGTGCGCGCACCGCTGTGGTGCCTCACCCGGGGCGCCGTCGCCACCGGCCCGGCCGATCCGCTGCCGCACCCGCTCCAGCAGCTCACCTGGGGCTTCGGCCGGGTCGCCGCACTCGAGCACCCGGACCGCTGGGGCGGCCTCGTCGACCTTCCCGACGAGCTCGACGAGGCGGCCGGCCGCCGGCTGGTCCGCGTCCTCGCCGGCACCGACGGGGAGGACCAGGTCGCGCTGCGGTGGGCCGGCGCGTTCGGCCGGCGGCTGCTGCACGCCCCGCTCGGCGACGCCCCGGCCCCGCGCGCCTGGCGGCCCTCCGGCACCGCCCTGGTCACCGGCGGCACCGGCGCGCTCGGCGGACACATGGCCCGCTGGCTCGCCGCCAACGGCGCCGCGCACCTGGTGCTGGTCAGCCGGCGCGGCCGGCAGGCCGAGGGCATCGCCGACCTCGAGGCCGAGCTGGTCGGACTGGGCGCCCGGGTGACCGTCGCCGCCTGCGACGCGGCCGACCGGTCGGCGCTCGCCGCCGTCCTCGCCGACCTGCCGCCCGAGCACCCGCTGACCACCGTCGTGCACACCGCCGCCGTCCTCGACGACTCGGTGATCAACTCGTTGACCCTCGACCAGGTCGACTACGCGCTCAGCGCGAAGGTCACCGCGGCCCTGAACCTGCACGAGCTGACCCGCGAGCTGGACCTCGACGCGTTCATCCTGTTCTCCTCGATGGCCGGCACCGTCGGCAGCTCCGGCGTGGGCAACTACGCCCCCGGCAACGCGTTCCTCAACGCCCTCGCCGAGCACCGGCGGGCCCTCGGCCTGCCCGCCACCTCGATCGGCTGGGGCGCCTGGGGAGGCGGCGGCATGGCCGACGGCGAGTTCGGCCAGATGCTGCACCGCCACGGCGCGCCCGAGATGCCCCCGCGGCTCGCCGTCGCGGCCCTGCACCAGGCCGTCGAGCACGACGAGACGTTCCTGACCATCTCGAACATCGCCTGGGACCGGTTCTTCGTCGCCTTCACCGCCACCCGACCCGGCCCGCTGATCTCGGAGATCCCCGAGGCGCAGCGGTTGCAGGCCACCAAGGGCCTGGCCGAGACGAAGCAGACCGACGAGGCCGGCCCGGCCGGCGCGTTCACTCGGATGAGCGCCGCCGAGCGCCAGCAGGCGCTGCTCGACCTGGTCCGCGACCAGGCGGCCACGGTCCTCAAGTACGCCGACGGCCAGGCCGTCGACCCGCACCACGCGTTCCGCGACCTCGGATTCGACTCGGTGACGGCGGTGGAGCTGCGCAACCGGCTCGCCACCGCCACCTCGCTGCGGCTGCCGGTGACCCTGGTCTTCGACTACCCGTCGCCGACCGCGCTCGCCCGGCACCTGCACGAGGAGCTCGGCGGGGAGGCCGCCGTGGCGGCGGAGACCGCCCCGGTGACGCTCGGCGACGACGAGCCGGTGGCCATCGTCGCCATGTCCTGCCGCTTCCCCGGCGGGGCGAACGACCCCGAGCGGTTCTGGCAGATGCTGCACGCCGGCCGCGACGCCGTGTCCGACCTACCCGGCGATCGGGGTTGGGACGTCGAGCGGCTCTACGACCCCGACCCCTATTCCACCGGCACCTCCTACGTCCGCAGCGGCGCCTTCCTCTACGAGGCAGCGGAGTTTGATGCCGGTTTCTTCGGGATTTCGCCCCGCGAGGCGTTGGCCATGGATCCACAGCAGCGGTTGTTGCTGGAGGTTTCGTGGGAGGCGATCGAGCGGGCAGGGGTTGAGCCTGGGGTCTTGCGGGGTTCGCGAACAGGGGTGTTCGTGGGCACCAATGGTCAGGACTATGGGGCCCTGCTGATGGTGGCGGGGGACGAGGTGGAGGGCTTCGCGGGGACGGGCAACGCCGCGAGTGTGGTGTCGGGTCGGGTGGCGTACGCGTTGGGGTTGGAGGGGCCGGCGGTGTCGGTGGACACGGCGTGTTCGTCGTCGTTGGTGGCGTTGCACCTCGCGGTGCAGTCGCTGCGGCGCGGCGAGTGCGACCTCGCCCTCGCCGGGGGCGTGACCGTGATGTCGACGCCCGGGCTGTTCGTGGAGTTCTCGCGGCAGCGGGGCCTGGCCGCCGACGGCCGGTGCAAGGCGTTCGCGGCCGGTGCGGACGGCACCGGTTGGGGCGAGGGCGTCGGCATGCTGCTGGTGGAGCGGCTGTCGGACGCCCGGCGCAACGGCCACGAGGTGTTGGCGATCGTGCGGGGGAGCGCAGTCAACCAGGACGGCGCCTCCAACGGGCTGACCGCCCCGAACGGTCCGTCGCAGCAGCGGGTGATCCGGCAGGCGCTGGCGTCGGCGCGGTTGTCCACCGCCGACGTGGACGTGGTGGAGGCGCACGGCACGGGCACGACGCTGGGCGACCCGATCGAGGCGCAGGCCCTGCTGGCGACGTACGGGCAGGAGCGCGACGAGCCGCTGTTGCTGGGCTCGGTGAAGTCGAACATCGGCCACACCCAGGCCGCCGCCGGCGTCGCCGGCGTGATCAAGATGGTGCTGGCGATGCGGGAGGGCGTGGTCCCGGCGACGTTGCACGTGGACGAGCCGTCCCCGCACATCGACTGGACCTCCGGCGCGGTCGAGCTGGCGACGGAGTCGCGGCCGTGGCCGGCGGTGGAGCGGCCGCGTCGGGCGGCGGTGTCGTCGTTCGGCATCTCCGGCACCAACGCCCACGTCATCATCGAGCTGCCCGAGGACCTGCCCGCCGAGAGCGCGGATCCCGACGCCGAGACCGGCGCGGGCCGGGGCCCGGGCCTGGTGGCCGCCGACGTCGTCGTCTGGTCGGTGTCCGCGCGCTCGAAGGCCGGCCTGGCCGGTCAGGCCGCCCGCCTGGCCCGGCACGTCCGCGAGCGCGGCGAGGTCGATCCGGCGACGGTGGGCTGGTCCCTGGCGACGACCCGGTCGGTGTTCGACCAGCGGGCCGCCGTGGTCGGGGCCGGCGTGGCGGACCTGCTGGCCGGGCTGGACGCCCTGTCCGCCGGCATGCCGGCGGGGAACCTCGTCACGGGCACGGTCTCCGGGACCGGTGCGGGTGCGGTGTTCGTGTTCCCGGGGCAGGGTGCGCAGTCGGCGCGGATGGCCGCCGGCCTGGTGGGTCGTACGCCGGTGTTCGACGCGCGGTTGGCCGAGTGCCAGCGGGCTCTCGCGCCGTATCTGGACGTGGACCTCGTGTCGGTGCTGACGGGCGAGGACGA